>JAIRUB010000202.1 GCA_031254635.1 Prevotellaceae bacterium
TATTAAAAACCATTAAGTTGCATGAGAACGGTAGGAAGCAGCAGCAGGAAACCGAGTATTACCAAGAAGAGGATAAATTTCCATATCCACTTGAACCAAGTTCCGTAGGGTATCCGTGCCATACCTAATACGCCAATCAGTACGCCGGAGGTGGGCGCAAACATCGTGGTGAACCCGTCTCCGAATTGGAATGCCATCACCGTTGCCTGGCGCGACACGCCTATCAGGTCTGAGAAAGGAGCCATGATGGGCATGGTGAGAGCGGCTTTGGCGCTTCCCGAAGCAATAAATAGATTTATACAGGTTTGAATGGTGTACATCACGCCAATCGAAGCTATACGGCTAGCCCCGTCCATGGCCTGTGCAAGTTTGAATAAAATCGTATCAATAACCCTTCCATCTTCCAAAATTACAATAATGCCGCCGGCCAATCCTACGACCAAGGCAGCGGAGAGGATGTCCTTAGCTCCATCTATAAATTTTTGGCTGAGTACATTTCCTGTATATCCCATCGCAATTCCGCACAGTAGTCCCATCACTAAAAATAACGCTGATAGTTCTCCTATATACCAGCCATAGCCCATTACGCCAACAATTAAATAGATAATGGTATAAGCGAGCAGCGTCAATACATAAAAATGTACCGATTTACGTGCAGTCAAAAAGGCTACGATAGCGAATGTAATTGTAATTGCCGGAATTAAAAAGGGAACCGTAATAGCACTGTTTCCAATCTTCATGGAAGTTTCCGGATAAAGGACAGCCATAATTCCCATTCCAATCAGGGTTAGCCCATAGCTAATCCAAGCAGAAACAGGGGTGTGGTAGGCAATGTTTGTTCTATGCTCCTCGCTTTTTTCTCTCCAGTAAACATCTTCTTCATACATGGGCGATTTTTTCGGGTCGCGCTTCACCTTTCGGGCGTAACGGAGTACAAACACAATGCCGATAACTGTGACTATTACCCAGCAGAAAAGGCGATACTCAATACCCGAAAAAAGCGGCAATTCGGCAATCCCCTGTGCAATTCCTATGGTGAAGGGGTTGAGGATGGCACCTGCGAAGCCGATATGGGTGGCTAAATAAACCATACATACGCCCACTATGGAGTCGTAGCCCATAGAGATGGCCAATGGAACGAAAATGATAATAAAGGCAATTGTCTCCTCGCTCATGCCAAAGACAGCCCCAAAGAGGCTGAATATAATCATAACGAAGACAATAACAATGTTTCCCACTCCCAATTTTCTAATCCAGCCTACCCGTTCCCATTGCGTTGCCTTCTGCAAAAAAGATTGAATACCGGCATCTATCGCCCTACTTGAGTTAATTACCCAGAACGCTCCTCCAACAATCAGAATAAAGATAATAATCCCCGACTGCCTCACAAAACCTTTGTACAAGGCTCGAAAAATCTGCCAACTTTGCGGCTGAGATTCAAGATATTTGAAATCTACTTGTGTTGTTGTTATGCCGTCAATTGTGGCTTCGCTACGCACATATTGTCCGCCGGGGAGTAGCCAAGTTAGCAGTGCACAAAAAATAATGATAACAAAGATGATTACATAGGTGTGGGGGGTGGCACGTTTTTTCTTCATGTTAGTAATTTTCAACCGGTTTAAAAGGCGAAAGGCAAAGATAATAATAATATTTTAAAATATTATTGTAAATTTGTATTTTTTTAATCATTGGATGATAATTTTTAAACCATTAACCATAGATGATGCCTCCTGGGTACGTCCCTTGTTATGGGAGGCAGAAGAGCGCGGCGCCGAATATTCCTTTACCAATGCCTTGGTGTGGGGAGGTTTTTATAAGATGGAATATGCAAGAGTGGGCGATTTTTTGTTATCCCGATCAGTTGTTAACCCATCTGTTTATGTGTATCCACGAGGGAGAGGAGAGGTGCAACAAGCAATCAATTGTATTCTGCAGGATGTGGCCGACAGGGGAGGGGCTTTAACGCTACGAGGACTGAGCAAGGCCGCTATGGATGAGTTGGAGCGCTTATTCCCCTGTAAATTTAATTATATCTCCCTGCGCGACGTTGCCGATTATATCTATACGGTGAAAGACTTGTCGGAATTGGCAGGCCGTAAATTTCAACCCAAGCGTAATTTGGTGTCGCGCTTTATGAAAACATATAACTGGAGCTACGAAACAATCACTGCCGGAAATATAGAAGAATGTATTGCAATGAGTCGCGAATGGTGCATGCTGAACTGCTGTGAAGGTAGTATGGCAATGGAAAATTCGGCGGCCATTCAAATGCTCAATTGTTTTTTTGCTTTGAATTTTAAAGGCGCCCTCTTGCGTGTTGGTGGAAAAGTGATAGCCTTTACTATAGGCGAGCCTTTGAATAAGGACACCTTTATTATACATGTAGAAAAGGCCTTTACGGAATATCAGGGCGCTTACCAGATGATTAACCAACAATTTATTCGTCATAATGCTATGGATTTCGTTTATGTAAACCGCGAAGACGATGCCGGCGACTTAGGCTTGCGCAAGGCTAAAGAGTCCTACCACCCCGTGTTTATGCAGGAGAAGTATGTAGCAATACACCTCCCCCCAGCCCCCTCCTTGGGAGGGGGTGAAAGGTAAAGGGTAGCCCGTCATACTGACGAAAGTCAGTATCTCCTGTAAACGAGAAGATTCTGAAACAAGTTCAGAATGACGTGGAACACAACAAATAAACAAATCAACAATCATAACTCATAACTCATAAACCCCGTGCTTCGCTTCGCCACATATCACGACATTCCTGCGCTGATGCATATCCGAAAGATTTGCTTTAGCGAAGAAGAGGCTTATTCGGCCTTTTATTTCGCTACCCGTTTTACGGAGTACAATACCTTGGTATGGGTGGAAGAAGATACTCCTGCGGCTTCACTTACCTTGTTAGATGCTGAGGTAGTAACTGCCGGACGGATATTTCCCATAGCATACGTATATAGTGTGGCTACCTTGCCGGAATGGCGCAACAAAGGGATAGCTGCAGCCTTATCGCAGTACGCCGATGAACATTTGCAGACACGTGGAGTAGAAGCTTCCTTGTTAGTGCCTGCCTCTGCGGAATTATTCGATTACTATGCAAAATTAGGCTATAAAACCAAATTTTTTATAGCAAAACATGAGGCTGTCTGGCAAGAGAATGATGCGGAGACACTACTACAATCAAGGGATTTAGAAGTCGGCGACTATTTTCGTTTAAGAAAAGAAGCCTATTCGACAGGTGGTTATTATGTGCAGTGGGATAAGAATGCATTAGACTTTGCGATACAGGAATGCAGGTTTAGCGAGGGCTTGGCCTGGTATCTGCGCACAGAAGAATTAGAAGGATTTTTATTAGCCTATCCGATGAAAGATAATACGGTAATTATAAAAGAAAGTTGGCTTAGGGGTAATTTGTATCCCTTAGCCTTGCGCTTGCTGCAACAGGCTGTCGGAAAAGATAAGCAATTTATTTTCTATTGCCAACCTTCGGCGAATAGCGCTACTTCAGTACCTTTCGCCATGATTAAATGCTATACGAAAACCGCTTTGCCAACACTGGGAAATATCCCATACTTCGGCTTGGCCAAGGATTGAAGAGCATTCCTTAGATTTTTTCAGCGAGAATAATATTTTCAACATGATGGGTGTGTGGAAACATATCTACCGGCTGTACTTTAACAATACGGTAATTGGCGGCCAATAACGCCATATCGCGGGCTTGGGTGGCTGGGTTACAACTTACATAAACTAAGCGTTGGGCTCCGCTCTTCAGGATATTTTCCGCTACCGCAGGATGTATGCCGGCCCGTGGCGGGTCGAGTACAATCACAACGGGCTGTCCGTTGGCTGCAAAAAAAGCAGGGGTGAGCAAATCTTTCATATCCCCTGCATAGAAAGCCGTATTGTGAATATTATTTTGTATGGCGTTCTTCTTGGCATCTTCAATAGCTTCAGGAACATATTCTATGCCTACTACTTTTTTAGCGCCGGCGGCTAAATACAGCGCAATAGTACCGATGCCGGTGTACAGGTCGTAAAGTATTTCCTTCCCCTGCAAGGCTGCAAAGTCGCGTACTGTGCGGTACAGCGCTTGCGCCTGTAATGTATTTGTCTGGGAAAAAGATTTCGGGCTAATGGTAAACACTATGCCGTCCATGCTTTCTTCTATATAAGGTTTCCCATGAAAACAAACAACCTCAAGGTCGTTGATGGTGTCGTTGCCCTTGGTGTTAATCACATACTGCAATGAAGTGATGACAGGAAATTGTTTTTGTATATATTGCAAAAGTTGCGTGCGTTCTTCTTCCTTGTCGCTCCCAAAAACCATAATCAGCATTACTTCCCCGGTGCTGACGCTGTTGCGGACAATCATGGTACGCAAAAAACCGCTTTGCGCCTTGATATCAAAAAAACTTAATTCTTGCTTATCGGCATACTCTTTCACAGCACGGCGCAAAGTATTCGATGGCTCCGGTTGCAGGTAGCAACTGTCAATGTCTAACACCTTGTCAAACAAGCCGGTGATATGGAAGCCCAAAGCTTCGGGAGGGAACTGAATTTTGCTGTTCATTTCTTCCTTTGTCCGCCAACGTTTATTAGAGAAAGTAAACTCTAACTTGTTTCGGTAATATTGCTCATTAGCCGAGCCAAGTATAGGCAGAATTGTAAGGTTGGCAAATTTTCCTATGCGGGTGAGTTGGTCAAATACTTGTTGTTGCTTATAGGCTAATTGTTCGGGGTAGGAGATATGTTGCCATTTGCAGCCACCGCAAATGCCGAAATGGCTACAAAAAGGCTTTATCCGACTTTCTGATTGATGAATGAATGCAGTTACTATGCCTTCCATATAACCCGAACGACTATTGATAATTTGCACATTGACTACATCGCCCGGAGCAGTGTAGGGGACAAAGACTACCTTCCCGTTGTATTTGCCCATAGCCTTTCCTTCGGCTGCTAAGCCGATGATTTCAAGCTTTTCAATAGCAGGATATTTGTGTCGCGACATATCAGCGAATTATTTCAAAAGCCGACTCATAGTCTATCAATTTTTCGAATTGCAGCGGCAACTTTTGTGCGCTGATTTCTTCCAATGCAGCCTGTAATCCTTTAAGAATATTAGGCCGTTCCGGGTTGATACTGAGGACTAAAATACTGCCGTTTTCTGCCTGTAAAATGCGTTTTTTAATTTCCTCCGGAGCAATCACCCCTCCACCATCGGTAAGTGTTTGGTATCCTATTACCTTGGTGCCTGCAGCGTTAACAACGGCTACGGCCACATCATCGGTATAGCCTGTTCCGGAACGGAAAAGCGTAGGCTTTTTTCCGGTAACGGCAGCAATACTTGCAGCGCCATCGGCTACTTCTTTCAGCGCATCATTCATGTCGTTAGTGCCTGCTATCTCGTATGCCGATTTGCCTTCAACCGAAAGAGGACGGTAGCGATTACCTAAATTTTCAATGTCGAATAATTGGTTTGCCGATAGTTGTTTTACTGTTTCCTGATTACGCCGTGCATACAATCCTGATACAAAAAAGGTGGCTTTGACATTGTGCTTGATAAGTTCTTGTATCAATGCCTCATGATTGGCCGAAAAGGCGTTGATGGTAAGAAATAAAGTTTTAGTGTTAGATGGGCTTTGCACATTTACATGATGCACAATGCCACGGGTAGCTTCGCCCCATTGAGTTGGCTTAGTAGGAATAGTAGGTTTGTCGGCTGCAGGAGGCATAGCTGCAATTTCTTCATGTATAGTTTCTTGTGTGGTTTCTTGTAATTCGAGAACCTTAGTGTTAGAAGATGTATTAACCACTATAGCCTCTGACCCCTCTGTAACTACTTTTGGCATAGAAATTTGCCTTGGTGCAACAGGCATGGTCGAGCGCTCAACCGTACTCATAATTAAGAGAATTACACCATAGCAGAAGATGCCCAAAAACAGCAGGGTAGCAAAAAAATAACGCAGTCTCATAAGAATCTATTTTAGCCTGCTAAGATACGCTTTTTTTAGTTATTTACAAATTTCTTAAGTGATTAAAAGATTGGAAGTAGTCTTAGGCTCTGAGTCCTGTAAGGGCTTTCGGATTTTACCCAAAAGATGGATTGTAGAGAGAACATTTGCATAGTTTGAAAGCTACAGAAGATTAGCAAAAGATTATGAGTTTAATACAGATACATCCGAAAACAATGATTCAATTAGCCATGATAAAATTGATGCTTAATTGTATCAAATGAAAAATTCAAAACAGTCTCTTATAATTTTTAATTTTTAATTTTATACATTGCTCCCCCAATCACATCGCTATGCGCATCCGTGACAGAGGCGAGGCAGTTAGGCTGGTTTTCAGCATAAAGAAGCCCCAAAAAGGCGAAAATCAATGCTTCTTTAAAGTTGATGGTTAATTTATCGGGAATGTATACAGTAGCTACGCTATATGCTTGAATTTGGCTCATCAAATAGGTATTGAATGCGCCGCCTCCGGTTACGAGTATTTTTGAGTTATTACTGTTCAGTTTAGCCCCGACTTGTAGTGCAACATGCTCACAGAAGGTCGATAATTTATCTTCTAACGGCAGGTTATAGCTTTCAATTAATGGAAAGATGCTTTGTTCTACCCATTCGCGTCCCAAAGATTTTGGCCCCTGTTGCCGGTAAAAATCTAGGTGGTTTAAAGCTTCGAGTAATTCAGGATGCACCTTGCCTTTTGTCGCTATCTCGCCCTTGTTGTCATATTCCTTGCCTATGGCGCGGGTATAGTGGTTGAGCACGTAGTTCACAGGACAAATATCATAAGCGAGCCGTTGTCCTTGTTCTTCGTAGGAAATATTAGCAAATCCGCCAAGATTGAGACAGTAGCCGTATTGGCCGAAGAGATGACGGTCGCCGATAGGCACTAAGGGAGCGCCTTGCCCTCCTGCAGCTACATCGTTGGTGCGGAAATCGCATACGGCATTGATACCCGCTTCTATCGCTATATGCGCGCCGGAACCTATCTGGAAGGTAAAGCCTTCGCTGGGTTGATGAAAGATAGTGTGACCGTGCGAAGCAATTAATTCGGGCTTTATGTTTTGCTTGGCTATAAATTGTTTGGCGACTTGTCCTATATGTCTGCCGTACCCGCTGTGGAAGCGCACCAATTCAAGGGCACTCATAAATTGTGCATTGGCCAATTGTACCTTTATATTTTCGGGATATAGTACTGTGTCGGCAGCAATAATGGTATAACTCCATCTATTGTTGTTGTACCCGAATTGACACAAACAAAGGTCCAAGCCGTCGAGCGAACTGCCCGACATCACTCCAAGCACTGTTTTAAGTTGAAAGTTCAAAATTTTTATGATTGTTTAATTGTTTGACTGTTTAATTTGTACCTTTTACCCTTCACCTTTTTCCTCAAATCACCCCCGTTGCCTTAAAGATATAAATCCCGAAGGTAAGCGAAAAGAGCGAGACTACCGAAGTAACTAACACAATATCGGCGGCTAAATCAGCGTCATTGTTCATTTTACTGGCCATAACATAGCTGGCTACCGCCGTGGGCACGCCATATAGCACAAATAATACTAACAAGTCCTCGCCGCTGAAGTGTAAAGTGTTTCGTAATAAATAAGCAAGTCCGGTGCATAACAGAGGGCCTATGAATAGTTTTATCAAAGCTGCCGTTAGTACCTTTCTAATGGCGGCTTTTAACTTGTCGAAATTGATGGCAGCGCCAATGGCTAACAAGGCCAAAGGATTGGCCGATACTGCCATATAATCAATTGCAGTAGCTACAAACTTCGTTTCCGACATTGTAAAAAGAGGAATTTGCAGCAAGGCAAAGGGCAGGCCGCAAAGAATACCGATAATCAGCGGGTTCTTAGCTATTCCGAGCATAATTTTGCTAAGCCTAATAGGTTGCGGCGTTTTGCTGCGCGCCGATAGAAGAATGATAGCCAAAATATTATATAGAGGAACAGCAAAGGCGATGATTAAGGGGCTCTTGCCCGGATGGCCAAGGACACTAGTCGTTAATAACAAACCTACAATGGCATAATTACCACGATAGCAGCCTTGTACAAATGAACCTATAGTACTTTTGTCTTTAATAAACAATTCGGCGAAAACCCAACATAAGATAAAAAGCACCAGCGTGCTTAGTAATGCATACAGAATGAAGGAGGGAGCAAAAATGTAGAAGAGATCCGACTTGGCCATATCGCGAAACAAGAGTATAGGCAGCCCCACATTAAAGGTAATCGTATTAAGCCCGTCGATAATTGATTGGCCAATCATGCCTGATTTCCGTAATAACCAGCCAATCGCTATTATCAGAAAAAGCGGCGAAACGGAATTGACGCTGAAAATAAAGGCTTCCATAGCTATTTTCGACAGTTTATACTCAAAAGCGTGCAAATTTAGGCATAAAATTTGTATATTTGCAGGTTATATAGAATTTATTTTACGATGAAGTTTACACCCGAAAAATATAATCTGCCCGATATCCCTATGACACCATTCATTGATGCAGCGGAGATAGAGGCTTTCCTCGTTGGCCCAAAGCCCGAAAAGCAGGAAGTAGAGGCAGTAATCGCCAAATCGCTCAATAAACAACGAC
>JAIRUB010000210.1 GCA_031254635.1 Prevotellaceae bacterium
ATTCGATTTACAAAATAACCCTCACGGCAATAATTATGGCAGCCCTTTTCACAGGGCTGCCAAAGTTTGCCTTTGCCCAAAAACAGGAAAGCTTGGATGCGGAAATCGGATTTTATTATAAAAATGGTGGCAACGATTACGGTAACGGCGCTCTTTATGCACAAGTTTTGTACACATGGTGGTTCAATAAATATATAGGTTGCTCCGCGGGAGCAATGGTATTAAAAGGCCATCAACTAACATCTAATTTTTCCGGTAGCTGGACTGATGGGGATAAGTTTTATTCTTTTAACAATCCTATTCTTCATGTGAATGCTGTGGGTGAGTTTAGAGTGGCCGTACCACTTGTATGGAAATTTGGTTTAGCGCTGAATGCCCGCTTTATGTTTTCACCTATGCCTCTTGATAAAATTTCAGCGCAAATGTATCAGGGAGGGCTGGTTAAGGATAAGTCCACCTATATTTACACGAAATTCAATTTGAACGGCATTATTAACGCCGGGCTTTACTTTGATTTTCGTAGAAACAATATCGGAGCCAGAATTTCATTAGGTTACGGAATAGGTTCGTACGACGTATATAATACTTTTAGACACGCTACGATAGACGGACATAGCTTAACAGAGCACATACCAACCAGCAGCCGTTACATCCATAATGTATTTTTAAGCCTTACCATTTTTTAATTTTTTTTCCTAACTTTGCAAGGATTTATGAAAATAACCTTGCTATCCATAGGAAAAACCAATTTCACCTACCTGCGCGAAGGCCTTTCGTTGTACATTGACCGCTTACAACATTATATTTCATTTGAATACAAGGAGATCCCTGATGTACGCAATGCGAAAAACCTCTCTCAAGAGCAATTAAAAACACAGGAGGGGGAGCTTATCCTCCAACGGTTGGGCAGCAATGACGAACTGTTGTTATTGGATGAAAACGGTCGTCAATTTTCTTCCATAACCTTTGCCGGCGAACTTGAAAAGCGATTGCTGTATTCTTCTAAACCCTTGGTAATAGCCATAGGCGGCGCTTTCGGGTTCTCTGCTCAAGTATATCAAAGGGCTAACGATAAATTATCACTTTCGGCTATGACCTTTTCTCACCAAATGGTGCGGCTGATTACAGTAGAACAGCTTTACCGTGCATTTACCATTATCAAAGGCGAACCCTATCATCATCGTTAATTATGAAAAACAAAAGCTATCTTCTATACGGTACACTGAGTACATTTGTCGTTACAACGCTTGTTTTTGCTGTTTCTTTAATAGATTTTTCCGTTCCTGTGGTTAACGAAAAAACAGTGGCCCGATGCAGTAAGTTGATTCATGAAAAACAGTTATACATTCGAAACATAACTTCAAATATTCACAGCCTTACCGATTTCGATGCTATTCCTGCCGAGAAACTTTCTTCTGATATTGCCTTATTTCTTTTTCAAGACAGCAAACTGCTACGTTGGATAAACGACATACCTGCCGATGAGGCTGAACTGTTCAGTGTTGATACTTGTGTACAGTACCTGAAAATTAACCACTGGTGGTTTTTAGCCTGTAAAATCCCTTGTCCAAATTTCGACTTAGTGGCTACCTTCCTTATCCAAACCGTTTATCCATACACCAATCAATTTTTAACGAACGAGATTAATCCCGCGCTGGGTTTTTCACACGATATATCCATTCGGCCTGCCGACAGCGCTGAGGGAAGTATGATTTATAGTTTGGAGCAAACGCCTTTATTCAAAATAATTTCCGCTGAGCGGGATTCGTTGTATAGCATCAACCTTATCCTTCGATGGATTGCCGTTGTGCTTGTGCTCTGCAGCATCTTCCTTTTTTTTTTCTATGCTCATCGTTCGCGGTTAATTTTTTTATTTATTTCGTTGCTTATAGTGCTAAGGGCAGCATTGTTTTTCGGCAGCAACTTTTTTTTCGGTGATATCCGTTTATTCTCTCTTACTATTTATACTGATTCCTGTCACCTTAGTTCCTTAGGTTCTTTACTTTTAGACGCTATTTTTGCCTTCTTAATTATATTCATGCTCTATCATTGGCGCAGGGTTTGGCGCATACGTTATACCCTTGCATCGCCTGTGAGAAAATATATAGGCGGAGGTATTTCCTTTGCTATTATTGTAACAACAGCCTACCTAATTTGTTATATTTTACAGTTGCTTTCTCTGAACCCCTTCATTAATCTCTCGTTACAACAGCCAGGTAATATTAATATTTATACGGTTATTGCTTACATTGTTTTGGGCTTCATGTACACTATCATTTTCCTGATGCTCCATTTGGGCTTAAAAACTTTCTGCCCGAAGCAGTACCATACATGGCTTAAACGGGCTTTTTTCTTTTTCTACCTCCTCTTAATGCCCGCTTACACCGTGTATGTCAGTTCATATTATAAGCAAAAATTGGAAAAACATCAAACCGCTATCTGGGCTAATAAGGTATCCATAATAGATGGCTTCACATCAATTCCCGAAAGCGGATATCCTGAATTATTACAAGGGAAAGATGAGATGAATATTGCTGAATTATATTTTAATTATTCCTTTGGAAATTATCTTAATGAATACTTAATTTCTTGTGCAGGCGAATATAAATATCCTTTTCATCTGCAAGAACAATGGAAAGACAGTTTGTCGATTGAAGTAAGTAACGACTACAAGCATTTTATATATAATATTGAGAATTCACGTACTGTAGTAATCAGTAGGAAGGAAATCAATTTTATTAGCTATGCTGCTGCCTTTTCTTACAATTTACTTTTTTTTACTGTTTTCTTCCTCCTGCTGCTTCGCATTATAGGCGTGCGTACACGTAATTGGCCGAAAAATAAATTCCGCAAGTTAATTACATTTTCTTTATTTTCACTGCTTATTTTTTCTATCCTATTTGTAGGGCTAAGTAGTATTCTGTACACCATTAAACAGTATCAGGCTATTACCGACTACAAGAGGGATGACAGGGCCAGGTTAGTAGTTTCCTCATTAGGCCCTTACCTGTCTTCATTAGAGCCCAATGAACAAAGTGTCGCTGAGGCATTAACGCCAAAATTAACCATTATATCCCGCGGATTGCTGCTCGATATTAATGTTTATACTCTTGACGGCAAATTAATCATTTCTTCATGTCCCGAAATTTTCACCAATTATATACAAAGTACGCGGATGAATGCTGCTGCATTGACTAAACTTTGGCGAAAAGAAGTTTCGCAACTCACCATACAGGAACAGTTAGATGAGAAATCATACCTGTCGGTTTACATTCCCTATCATAATCAAAACGGTGAATTTATTGCCTTCATTAATTTACCGAACTTTTTGGATAAGGAAAATATTGCAAGGGATATCTCTGCTATTATTACGGCCTACGCTAATCTGTATATTATTTTGATGATTATTGCCATTTTCATGGGCTTTGCCTTGTCGAACCGATTAGTGCAGCCATTGAATATTCTTCGCCGCCACTTGCAAGGCATCGACATTCTATCTGCTCCCAAGTATATTGATTACATATCGGACGATGAAATAGGCGCCGTAGTAGCTGCGTATAATGAAATGATTACTGCTCTTGATAAAAGCGCAAAACAGTTGGCCAAGAGCGAACGTGAAAGCGCATGGCGGGAAATGGCCAAGCAAATCGCACACGAGATTAAAAATCCCTTAACCCCTATGCGGTTGAGTTTGCAACATCTCATTCATATAAAGAAAGACAACCACCCTGACTGGAAAGAGCGTTTTGATGAAATATCCAAAACCTTGCTTAAGCAAATCGACACTTTAACAAAGACAGCTTCGGAATTTTCTTCCTTTGCCAAAGCCAATAAGAGCGAACCTTCGAGCATCGACCTTAAAACCATATTACAAGAACAGCGACCCTTATTCGACAATTATCCCAACATCCGTTATACAGCAACTATTGAGGTTGAAGAAGCCCTAATTAAGGCGCATCCAGAGCAAATAAATAGGGTGTTGATGAATGTGTTGATTAACGCAGTACAAGCTCTCGAAGAAAGTGAACATGGTGTAATTTCCGCTACACTGCGTGAAAGCGATACCCATTATCGTATCACCATTGAAGACAATGGCCAAGGGATAGATGCCGAAATGGAAGCTAAGCTTTTTACACCGAATTTTACAACTAAGAAAAGCGGCAGCGGCTTAGGTTTGTCCGTCTGCTACAATATTTTGAAAGATTATGGCGGCAGCATTAGTTATTCCCGCTCCTCCTTGGGCGGCGCTTGTTTTACGCTCTACCTACCGAAGATAATGAAGGATGAAGGGTAAATATAAAGAACCAGGGTCATGGCACAAATTGAATGAATTTTGTATTTTTGCGGCAAAAAAACGATCATGGCGCAAATTGATTGATCAGGCAGATTTTCCGTACAGTCCGTTTTTGAAATAATAACGCTCAATGTACATTCCTATAACGTTGTCATGTATCTCTTCATCTTTGGAATAGTAGATTATTTTTCG
>JAIRUB010000241.1 GCA_031254635.1 Prevotellaceae bacterium
ATCTTTACGATCGCCTTAGCAGTCAGTTCGCCAAAATCGTCATATGTAGCATAACTGGTGACCTTACCGGCAATGTTGTCTGTTAAGTAATCTGTGCTGCCCAGGCGGTCTTTGTGGTAGTAGAGTTTGACAATGTTCTGCGCACCACCGGGGTAGGTTTGCTTCTGTAGCAAGCTGCCAGCACCGTTGGGTATGCCGTAAATAACCACATTTTCCTTCTGCAAGCCGTAGCTGTAGTGGTAGGTTAAGCCGCCGTCGCCGCTTTCTGTCTCCATGATAACATTCTGCAGCGGGCTTGTGTAGTCCAAGACGTAATCTTTGTGGACTATCGCATATTTTTTGTTGTCCACCTTCGGCACAACGCCACCCATAGTACCGCCAGTTGTGTGGCCCTTGCCGGTGGGGTTGATGTGGCCTTGTCCGGTGGTATTAGTATGCCGGTCGCACACAACCACTCCGCCCACCTGCTCGGATGGGGCAAGGCCTACCTCCACAAACAGGTGACCGCTTTTTTTAAAGATGGCGTTAATCCCGTCTATGTAGTTCATTCAAGATTAAGCTTATTATTATAAAACAATCCATTATCCATTTGATAGAAAATCCATTCAATTTTATAATCCGATGTTATTTTAGCATCTTTTAGCCCGTCATCATTAAAATCTTCTATTAGTACATCAATAATCTCAGTGCCAACTTGAAATGGCGCCGTAAATTCATAAAGAATATCATCATACATATTAATTAAGTAGACTGCTGGATATGGCTTATTGCCAGCAATTACTACTGTTGCTATATAAACAGTTCCCCATAAATCTAAATCAACAGCAAATGTGCGTTTTTTAGATGGGTCTATGTTTTTAACATCTGCAAGGTTAAAGGGCTTAAAAAGGTATTTTCCATTTAAAATTGTGCCTTTATAAAACTCACTAATATCTGTATATTTTATAGTTGCTTCTATCTCATCGTTTTCTTTAAAATCAATTTTCACATTTCCGTTGTTTCCAACTAAGCTATTGAAATAACATTCAGCTATGCCATTAGTAATTGTACCAGATAAATCTCCTAAATACTGCGAATGATCTAGTCTATAGTAAAAACAATCTGGATATGCTACTTCACATGTTGCTATTTTCCCTTCAATCAAATTATTTTCTATTTTTGTAATGAAAAACGAAAACGGATAATTATAAGCTCCACCATTCCAGCACTTTACAACCCATATTTTTTTTAAGTACTGATCATAATTATTTAAATCAAATCTGCCGTTTAGTGAAGAATCTTCAGTTTCAACCTGCCCGAGAACCATAGACAGCTGATTTTTTATGGGTGTAGTTTTTCCTGAAGATGTATTTTCATCGGTGTAGGCCCTCCCCTTATCACTAGCTAAATCTACCAGTGTGATACAAAAGAGCATTAAACATATTGACAGTATTAAGCGAATTTTGAACATTGAACCACCGCCTGTTGTCATATTGTTGTTTTTATTCGGTCTGGGTCAATACCCTGCGGCTTGCCGCGATTCCTTTTGAAAACGGATTTTGCTCCAGATACCCCGGGGTTTGCCCCGGGGAGGTTAATTGATAAAAATAGCATCTGAAACCAACTTGTGAAGCAGGTAACTTTGTGTCTGAGACCACTTAATGGCGGTCTGCATTGAAGCTTCTAAATAATAGAAAGTTTAAATTTTCTTTTGTGCACATAAATCTTTATGTTTGACAAAAACGCTTGTGAATGCTTTTGTAAAGAATTTTATTGACGCTCTACCTGCCTTTATCAAGGATAAACTGAACTTATTTGTGTGCGAAAGTTGAGTTATCTATGATTTCCAAGAGATTAGTCTTGTTATTATTGAGGATTACCCTCTCGCCAGCTAAAATATGAGTCATTCAGTAAGCCCTACTTTAGATAATAAAATGAAGCAATGGGTTTTGAGTGTTATCTTGGCTCTTGCGTTGTGATGTTGTTTTGAACAGAATTATGTTGGAAGATGATGTCATTTATGCAGCTACTAGTGTTGATCGTATTCTTTTGTATGTAAAAGTGGACGGTTCATTATGGAGATTTGATTTTAGCACATTTCAAAATGTTGAATATGGAATAATCATTGAGGAACGATCCGGTAAGATAACTACCGATACCCCAAGGGAAAAAGTTATGGAAAGGGTATACGAATGCCTGAAAGGGTGGTCGCATGAAAAGTAGAAAATTGCTGTTGCCGGTAACCTACCGCTTATTAACTACAACCCTTCTTGCCGTGATGCTGTTTGGCGGCTGCCATGCCGCACCTGAATAAAAAAAGTGTTCCCGAAACTGTAAATACGTGTAGCGGGGCGGAAGCTCAAACTGTATTTAAAAAAGAGCTAGATTGCTCACAAACAACCACAACTGATGCCGAATTTATCTTTGATTACGCCAGCGGAACCATCACCAGCTATAGTGGACCAGGCAGCGAGGTTGTCATACCGACGCAGATAGACAGTGTATCCGTAATGCATATCGGTGAAGGCGTGTTTATTAGCGGGCGTGATGATATTTCCAATGTATTTATTGCAGATGGCGTACAGACCATTGGCGGCAGCACTTTCGGTGATAGTTCGCTAGAAAGTATCACCATCCCAAAAAGTGTAAAAAGCATCGGTGAGTGGGCGTTTTGGCGAACTGGCATTACTAGCATGGAGATACCGGAAGGTGTTGAGGTAATAAGTGAGGGGCTCTTCCGGGGAATCTTTCTTTGCACCAAATAAATCATCGTAGGTAAAACGCCCATTTATTATTTTTTTCTGCCAACTGTATATTATCAAAATCATAATGAGTTACTGAAGAATACCAAAACCCGTTGTAATTTTTCATAAGTTTCTCAGGGATAATAATAGCAGTTCCTTTCCCAATACTTTTTATATCAGAAAATGTCAGGTAATAAATATTCATATAATTTGACCCAGTGATCAAGGATAAACCAAAAGACACTTCGGCATTATTTGTAAGAATGCTGATTATATTGTATTTAAACATAAAATTTA
>JAIRUB010000040.1 GCA_031254635.1 Prevotellaceae bacterium
GTTCATGGCGTCCGGTGGTTCCCGGCGCGCCGCTGCACCGACGGCTCAAATCATCTTCAAAATCATCAATCGACAAAGACAATCCTGCCGGACATCCGTCAATCGTCACACCCACATAAGGGCCGTGCGATTCACCGAATATCTGTATGCGGAATATACGTCCAAAACTATTCATAACATCATTTTTTAATTATCTTCTATTGTTAAGCTAATTTTTAATTTTTTTAGGTCGGTAAAAAAGTCGGGATAAGATTTATTTACACATTCAACACCTTCTATGGTTAAAGGCTGATTGGCGCCGCAGGCCGCTATTGCCAAGGCCATAGCAATCCGGTGGTCATTGTGTGCATACACGGGTTCATTACCAACAACCAATGTTCCACCATATATTTTCATGGTATCATCCGTAAGTTCAATCCGCGTACCGAGACGTGCAAACTCTTGCTGTAGTGCTTCTGCTCTGTTGCTTTCTTTAATTTTTAAACGATTAATACCGTAAATGGTAGAGATGCCTTTACATCGGGCAGCCAATGCTACTAAAGGCGGCACCAAATCGGGGCTTTCATTGGCATCAAAATTGAAAGCTCTCGGCGAACCTGCCGGCTTACGTAAAAAAACTTCCTGTTCATTAACGCTAACAGGCGCACCGGCCAAAGTAAGCACTTTCAACACACCGCTATCCGGTTGCTTGGTGTTGCTAAACAAATTTTGCACGGTAATTTCACCATTTAGCACAGCTGCCACAAGTAGAAAGGCAGCAGCGCTCCAGTCGCCTTCTACAGTATATTCTTTAGCATTATAGCGTTGCCGACCTTTTATTTTATAAAGTTCGTTATTTTGTTTATGTATTACTACTCCAAAGTGCCGCAGCAATTGGATAGTCATATCAACATAGCCCTTGCTGACTAAATTTTTCACACAAATTTCCGAATCGGCAGCAACAAGCGGTAAGGCCATCAAAAGGCCGGTAAGTAATTGAGAGGTTTCATGTCCGTCAATAGAGATATTACCACCATTAAGCGGCCCCTCTATCTGCCATGTGGTACCTTCAGCATCCGGCATCGGTTTACAAGAAGCTCCTAATTGCGACAGCGCTTCATCAATCATCTGCATGGGGCGGTGCTGCAAAGAACCTCTTCCGGTAATGGTTACCGGAGTATCCAACAAAGCGGCAATGGGCACAAACATACGCATACACAATCCCGATTCGCCGGCGGAGAGCGTTGTTTCTCTTGCCGAAAAATTACCGGTAATTGTGAACTTATCGCCGGTAATATCTACAGTAGCTCCCAAGTCTTGGGCGATATTTATAGCCGACATAGCATCATCACAAAGCGAAGCGTTATGGATAATTGAAGTCCCTTTGGCCATAGTAGCGGCAGCAATGGCACGTTGTGTTATGCTTTTCGACGCAGGAGCTTTCAACACGCCTTTCAACGAGGATGGATGAATGATTACACGCATTGTTTCTTAGTTTCAATACGCAAATATACAAAATTTTATAAGCCTGTTAAATTACATTTGTTATGTTTTGCATAATTTACACCTATATAATCAAATCGTTTGAATTGGGTTTGCAGGCGTTGGAGGAATGCAGTAAAATTCTTGCTATTATTGCTTGTCCACGCTATTTCCGACAAGGCTGAGGCTCGCGGAAAGGCCATATATTCGGCCTGAGCGGCATCCGGAATGTATTCAGTCCACAAATTAGCCTGCACACCAATAATATATGCTTGTTTATCAAGGGGCAAAATTTCCGGAACAGGGTTAAAGGAATACACTTTTTCTAAAGACACAAATCCGCCAATGGCCAAGGGTTCTGCTTCCTTGTTGTCCGATTGATAATAATCAAAATAAAGATACGAGGTAGGTGTCATAATCACATCATGGCCTTGCATAGCTGACTCAATGCCGCCTTTTTCGCCTCGCCACGACATTACGGTAGCATTAGGCGCTAACCCCCCTTCTAAAATTTCATCCCAACCGATAATTTTTTTGCCTTGTGCATTCACAAATTTTTCTATCCGTTGAATAAAATAGCTCTGCAAGCCGTGTTCGTCTTTCAATTTATATTGCTTAATCATAGCTTGGCAATGCGGGCATTTTTTCCAACGCGCTTTCGGACACTCATCGCCTCCTATATGTATATATTCGCTCGGGAATAATTCCATCACCTCTGTCAGTACATTTTCCAAGAAATTGAAAACCTCATTGGTAGTACAAAAAACATCATCAAATACACCCCAGGTTCCGGCCACAGTGTAGGCGGTATCTTTTTTACATCCTAACCATGAATAAGCGGCCAAAGCAGCTGTAGCATGACCGGGCATTTCTATTTCAGGTATAACTTCTATGTACCTGGAAGCTGCATAAGCAATCACTTCTTTTATCTCTTCCTGTGTATAATAACCGCCATAGCGAATAGTATCATAGCCAACCGTTTTGTCGCCATAATGTCCAACCCAGGTACCGTCGCGCCATGCAGCAGTTTCTTGCAATTGAGGATATTGTTTTATTTCGATGCGCCAACCCTGGTCGTCGGTCAGGTGCCAATGAAAACGATTTAGCTTATGTATAGCCATAAGGTCTATGTATTTCTTAATAAATTCGACTGGAAAGATATAACGGCACACATCTAAATGCATTCCCCGGTAAGGTAGGCGCGGAGAATCAGTAATTTCCACACAAGCCATTGTCCAGTTAGCGCTTTCTTTTTTCGTACTGTATATTTCAGGAGGCAATAGTTGGAACAGGGTTTGTACTGCATAAAAAAAACCCTTTGCTGTATTGGCTAACACGAGTACCTGCTCCTTATCTACCATTAATGAGTAACCTTCGGTTCCCAGCGCGGAATCATTTTTCGACTGAAAAATAATTCCCTTTTCGGGTATATCCCCTGCATTTAAATTCTGTATATCCAAGCGAATACCGGAAGCAGTACGTATTTGTCCGGCAAACATTTCGGCTACGCCTCTCAGTTCTTCATTTTCTGAGGAGACATAAAGTGGTAGACCATTTTTCAGGACAAATTCTCCCTCCTTTTCTATTAATTGTACAGGTAAGGGAATGATGTCATAGCGGGCATGCGGTATTTTGTTGCTACAGGAGGCCAAAAGCGCCATACCTGTTAAAAACACAAACAATTGTTTCATTAGCAATGGTTTTAAAAATTAATTTACAAAGATAGCAATAAATTTTCAATACCCCCCAAAGAGGGTTTTTTATGGTTATTGGGAAAAAACCCTCTTTGGGGGGTATTATCGTCAGATTATTGTTCTTTACCTTTGCACTATTAATTGAAAAAACATAAATTAACAATTTAAAATATTTAAAAAATGAAAACAACGACGAAAAAAGTATCTTACTTTTTAACTATGGTGGTGACTGTTGTCGCCATGGGCTTTATGTCATGTTCAAAAGACGATGTAGATCGTTGGGTAGATATCAACAATCCACAGGATGTTCAGAACAGCTTACAGATTGCACAATCACAGCGGGTAGATGGAGCGCTGCCAACCTCTACTTCCGGAAATTCCGGCCTTTCTTCGAGCATTAGCTCTATTGGAGTAAATGCCGGAGGGGCTGTTGTTTTACCCATACTTTACACAGGAGCTTCTGTTCAAAAGGTATACATTCAGGTAGTTGGGGCAAGTGGACATATTTTAGCTACGCCCGTAGCAGTTGCTACAACCAGAGCCGCCACAAATTATAGCTATGTATCCATTGGTATTCCTAAAAACATTGATGACGGTTCATTTGCTATACAATACCTGATACTGGATGCTTCGGGGAACAACAGTAATGTAGTTACTACTTACATTAATGTGGATAACGATATAAAATCCTGCAGCAATGCCTATGCCAATGGCAATGATGGACTGACTTTTACTACCGTGGATTTGGGAACTGTATCGGGCCCGGTTAAGATTTATTACGACACTTATACTGTTCCCGATCGTATCGATATTTATCAGGGTAGTGATTGGATTACCGGAACAGGAACAAATCCCCATTCGCTCATCCCACCAATGATGAATTGCAGTGAAGCCACTGAAGAAGATGGATTTATAGGCGATTATGGTTACTTTAATTTCAACTTCAATGCTTCGAAAGGACGAACCATAACAGTAGTAGTAAGCGGTTGTCTTGGTGGTGGAACTGCCTGGGAATGGAATTTGGTTGAAGCGCCCGGCTGTCAATAGAATATTTGTAATATTTAACTAACTTTTAAAAATAAGAAGACTATGAGAAAAATTATTATTACTATTGTTGCAGCAATTTTTGCTTGTGCTGCTTTTGCGGAGACTCCCGAACAAATACAGAAGGGAAGTATTTTAATTGAAACACAATTTACCGACATGAATCTAAAACTTACCAATGGCGTGGTTTTTGGCTTTCATGCAACAGGTGGATATTTCATCATAGATAAGCTTGCGGGCCTTGCATCTATTGGCCTTGATGCTATGTCGGGCTCTACGCGGTTTAGTTTTTCCCTTGGAGGACGTTACTATCCTTTGAAACTGGGACCGGGCACCTTGTTTGGCGACCTGTCATTTGGTTTGTCAACACAGAGCGGCGGCGACAGTAGCCTCACTATTTTTGGTGTTGAAACCCGTGCCGGCTATGCCCTTTTCCTGAACAGAAATGTATCTGTTGAACCGCTAATGTACCTCCAAATCCCCTTTAAAAAGAATGTAGGAGGTGTAGCACTTGGCTTTGGTGCAGCTATTTCTATTTATTTGTAATAGAATAAAACATCAGCAATAACAAAAAACATTTAGTTATTCATAGAAAATTTTTCACGGAGCCGGGACCAAAATCTCGACTCTTTTTTTTAGGCGAATAACTGAGTAATTGATTTTCTATTATTCAACTTTGATTACTTCCGCCGGATTGGGTTGAGTTGCACGGGAAAGTTGAAAACTGAACGCAGCCAAAGCAAGTAGTAATGAGCATAGCCAAGTAAGAACAAAAACGCTCCAGCCCATAGTTATGCGATAGGCAAAATAACCCAATAATTGCTCCAAGATAAACCATGTCACAGGCCAAATCAACAAATTTCCTATACTTATTATAATTACCATCCTTTGTGTGAGCAATCGCCAGATATCGCTGACAGAAGCTCCCTGTATGCGGCGAGTCACATATTGCATTTCTTCATTAACAGTTATTGTTTTCCCTATCGGATCTTCATGCCCAAACAATGCAGCAGCAGTTTCTTCCGTCAACACAATAGAGTAAGGTGCGGCTAAGGCTGTTTTAATATCGCCTCTTTTTAAAGGAAAATTAAAAAGCTGAAGAAAAGAAGTGTCTGCAAAATAAATGTTTTCACGTTTCAACAACGACTGCTCGTAAACCATAGTAAAAGCCCCCGCCCAACTAAGTCTTGTATAGGCTTCCACCTCGGGAATTTCTGCTTTCATTGCCGGCCCTATCGGCGCTACCAATTCAGAGCTGCGGCCTGAAACGCCATTCTGTGTCATAGTTGCAGACACACGGTGTAAACAGAGCTCGCGTTGATGAAAATTATCATAATGCGACTCCTGCCACACATAAACAAAGATAAATAATGTTGCCATAAAGCCAATAGCCAAGCCGAGAATACTGATTAATGAGTATCCGATATTGCGCCGCAAATTGCGAAAGGATATGATGAGGTGATAAAACATATCAATTATTCAGTTACTCAGTTATTTCTGTTTCGCGGGTTTGTTCTTCCTGTGAAAACGAAAGGTATGATAAATCTATCCAGCCTGTACCGCTGCCCGCTTCAATAAGAAATTTACATTCATACATATTGTTGCCAAGTTTCAAACCTAATTCTTCCCATTTTTTAAAATGTTCGGTAACGGAAATTGTCCCGCACCGGCGGCGGTTCTCAACCATGTCTTGACGTATGCTGAAATATTGTACGAATGTTGTATATCCATCAATAGAAGGTTCATTAATCCTTGAGCTTGTATAAACATTGTAAGTTCCTCCGGCCAATTCGGTATTCTGTGTACACGGATCAATAGTCTGCGCAGCTAATGGCAGCGCAACTACCGCAATCAAACAAAAAATCAACATAAATTTTTTCATCGTATTTTATTTTAACTATTCAGTTATTCAATCTTAATTGCGTCCACAGGGTTGGCGGTTGCGGCACGCCAACTTTGCAGCGATACGGAAATAACCGAGACAAGTAAGACAAGTAATCCCGCTAAGGCAAATATCCACCAGTCGAGCGAGGTGCGGTAAGTAAACCGCTCTAACCATTGTTGCATAACATACCAGGCAACAGGCAGGGCTATTACAAATACTAAGGCAATGTGGCGGATAAAATCCATGTTGAGCATTCGGATAATTTCCGACACACTCGCCCCATGAACTTTCCGAAGACCGATTTCTTTTGTCCGCCGCCGTATGATGAATGCCATAAAAATAATCAATCCCAAATCGGCAATGGCAAAGCACAACAAGGAAAATATAAACACTAATTGTTGGGCATTAATCTCGTTGCGGTACATACGATTGAACACATCATTCATAAAAATATAATTGAGCGGATAATCGGGATTAACCTCATTCCATACTGTTTCAACTATGGCTTGAGATGCTGAAAAACGGTCGGGATTAATCCGCACCATGATACAATGCAAAAATACGTTGCGTTGCAGTATCAACAGGGGAATGGTTTCCTCGTATAGTCCTGTATAGTTGAAATCGTCTGTTACACCAACAATGATACCCTTGCGAATATAGTCAATCGAACCATGGAAGATGTGCAACATTTGACCTATAGCCCCTTCTGGAGTGCTGAATCCAAGCACCGACAAGGCTTTTCGATTAATGATATACTCTTCTGTATGTTCCGAATATTTATTGAAAGCCTGACGCTCGAAAAGCATATTATTTTCGCTTTGATAATCATGCCTCCCCGATGAAAATCCGCTGCCCGCAATCGTTTTGATGCGAAAGAAGGGCAAAAAATCCTCTCCGGCAACCATGATTGGCAAGTTTTTCCATTCTGTGTCTTCTTCTTTTTTTACACTCGTGGCATCACGTATGGCATCGCCGGGCAATTGAAAACATGCAGTAACAGCTTTTATATCGGCATATTTTAGTAATTCCGATTTCAGCAAGGCGTACTTCGCCTGCACCTGTTCGGGTTGCTCTGCCAAGACAAGGATATTTCGTTCCTTTCCGCCAACTTGCGTATCTTTTACCAAATTCATCTGTTTGTTGATGCCGAAAGCGAGAATTACCACTATCATCACTACGGCATATTGTACCGTTATCAGGTATTTTACATTTTTGTGCGAAAATTTTGTCGGTTTTAAGTCTTTATTGGTATTGAGAAAGAGCGTAGAAGACATACCTTTCAACGCGGGAAGAAGTGAGATGGCGATAATTATCAATAAAAACACTAAGCAAGATAAGCAAATATCAAACAATGAAATTTGCACAGCGATTTTCTCGAGCGACAAGATGTAAAAAGCCGCAGACATTCCCACCGCAATCGAAAAAACGCCCAAGAGCAATGCCGACAAGGCTTCATCTTTGAAGACTGCGGACGAGGGTGCACCGTGCAAACGCAAGAGTTGGTAATACCGTCGATTGTGAGCAAAAATCAAACTTGCGTTTAACCACAAATTAAACAATACAACTATCAGCAAGAGCAAATTGGCGCCAATCACCAAGTAAATATAATAAATATTGCCGTTAACGCTCATTTCTCTGAGGTTATGGCTGTGAAGATGAATATCGGTTATAGGCATTAATAATACACGGGGTTTGGCACGCATGTATAATTCTTCTCCTTCTATGTGTTGAGTTATTTTTTGTGCCAAAGCTTTGATATCCGTACTTTCCTTCAGCAGGAGATACACAAAAGCAAATGTTTCATATTCGTCGGGAAGATGCAGTAATATATCGGTGTTAAAATGCGAGGTTTCGGGAAGGTTTTTGAATATTCCTGAAATAAAAAAAGTATCTGTGGCTTGTCGCCCCTCTATGAGAATTTGCGATAATAGAAGCTCGTTGTTATTGGCGTCGCCGAACAGTTGTTGTGCAAAGCTTTCGCTAATCAATAGCTGTCCTTTTTGTTGCAGCGCCTCATTTTTGTCGCCTTGCAATAACGGGATGTCGAATACCTGTGAAAAATTACGATTTACCAAGTAAATATCGTTGACTACCTGACGCTTTCCCTCGTGTGTCAACACAGCGGTATATACCTTGTGCATTTTTAGCGTTCGGTCTATCTCGGGTATTTGCTGCAACACCACATCAATGGCATTTCCAAGAATACGACCATCAACAGGCTCATTATCGAATTGCAGCGACATACGCACAATGCGATTGGCATTAGCATGGTGCCTGTCATAACTCAACTCCTGCTTAATGTAACCCGCCGACAGCAGTGAGCAGGCAAAGACCACAGATAAGCCCACAACATTGACTATGCGCAGGGAAATGTTCTTTCGAAATAATTTAAACAGATTCATACATTTCTTTACTCAGTTACTCAGTTACTGCGCCACATATACTAATTCTTTCAAAAAATTCTCAGTTACTGTTTTTCCGTCAAGCATATAAACAATACGATGAGCATAGCGGGAATCGTGTTCGCTGTGTGTAACCATTATGATGGTAGTTCCTTTTTCATTCAAAGAAATCAATAGCTGCATCACTTCCTGGCCATTCTTACTGTCGAGATTTCCGGTAGGCTCGTCAGCCAAAATCAGTTTGGGGTTATTCACTACAGCACGGGCAACAGCTACGCGTTGTTGCTGACCGCCAGACAACTGTGAGGGAAAATGGTTGCGGCGGTGCATCATTTGTACACGCTCCAAAGCCGCTTCAACCCTAAATTTGCGCTCGGCGCTCCTTACCTTGTTGTACAAGAGGGGCAACTCTACATTTTCAAAAACCGTCAGTTCGTCAATCAGGTTGAAACTCTGAAAAACGAAGCCGATATTCGCTTTCCGCAGATTACTACGTTTGTTTTCATTAAACTTAGCTACTTCAACGCCGTTGAAGAGAAAGCTTCCGGAATCAGGTTCATCCAGCATGCCTAAAATATTCAGCAATGTAGATTTTCCACAGCCCGAAGGCCCCATAATAGCTACAAATTCATGTTCTTTTACTTCCAATTCCATTTTGTTTAACGCTACAGTTTCTACTTCTTCCGTACGGTAAATTTTTTCCAATTCGGTAATTTTAATCATAATATATTATTTTTTTAGTTATACAGTTGTTATTTATTGGATATAATCTTGTCAATCTTATAAATCTTATGAAAATCATGGTTCAGACATTCCGTTATTTTATAACCAGCTCCTGAATATCGCCATAATTTTCATAACTATTCACCACTACCTTATCGCCTGCTTCGAGGCCTTCCAACACCTCATAATGATCGGGATTCTGGCGGCCAATGCGGATGGGAATACGATAGGCTTTCCTTCCGTCTTTCGACAGTTTGAAAATCCAATTGCCGCCGGTTTGCTGATAAAAGCCACCACGCGGGATAATCAAAGCCTCTGTCTCATCGCTTAGGGCAATGCGAATTTGCAGGCTCTGTCCGCGGCGTATACCTGCCGGCACCTTGCCTTCAAAGAACATATCTACGGCAAAACGGCCGCCGCTTACCTGAGTATATACTTTTTTAATTACTAAGGTATAGATACTATCGCCTTGCCGGTATTGGCCTTCAAGCCCTGTATAAATGCGGTTGATATAATGCTCGTCAATATCTACCCTTACTTTAAAACCGCTTAACACATCAACCTGTCCAATTCGCTCCCCTTTATTTTTGCTTTGGCCGATTTCTGCAAATAGTGAAGTCAGTTGTCCATCAACCGGAGCGCGCACGGTAAGATCGGCAAATTTCCGGCGCATCAAGGTTAGCCCATTCTGCGCCCCCTTGTATGATTGTTCGGCTTGAGCTAATTGTTGAACTGAAGCTATAGAGTCCTGCTGCATAATTTCTTTCACCATCTTTTGTTTTTCTACCACATAATTGTAGCGATTTTCCGACTGCTTGAAATCTTGCTCGGCAATAACATTCGTGGCATATAACTTCTTGTTTAAATCATATACCCGCTTAGCTTCAATCAACTCATTTTCTACATCTACAACCTGATTGAGTTTGGCTATGGTATTCTGCCGGGCATTATTCTGCGCAATTTGCATCTGTGTAAGCAGGTTATATACAGATGTCTCCTGTGTAATCAAGCTTAGCTCCAAGTCGGTGTTGGTTAGGCGTAGAATAGGATCTCCTTTCTTCAGTACTGCACCGTCCTCTGCATAGAGTTCATCAACCCTACCTCCTTCTTGCAAATCGAGATAAATGGTTGATACCGGCTGTACAATACCCGTTACCGGAATAAATTCGTGAAAGGTGCTATACTTGACTTCTGCAATAATCATTCGCTCGCCCTCCACATTCAGGCGCGACTTGCCAAAAGTACTTAGCAACAATGATAGTAACAAGACACCAACAACCGTACCTGCGAGCAGGATAATTTTTTTCGGTGTCCACTTTTTCTTTTCAATAAGACGATCCATAAATAGTGAATTAATGATTAATGAACAATGAACAATTTCGGGAGTAAATGTGTAAACTATTTGTTATAAGCTATTTGCGAAGATATTATTGTGATAAAAGTGTTCGGAAACGGACAGTGGGTGTACGTGGGTGGACAGGAGGTAAAACATACAAAATAAATTCGTATATTTGCCCTATGAATTTAAAACAAGCATCCATACTTGTAGTGGACGACGACAAAGATGTACTAACGACAGTACGTTTTTTACTGAAGCCGGAGGTGAAGGAAATTGTAACCGACAGTAATCCGGAAAATTTACAGCGCTTATTGTCAGATAATCGTTTCGACATTCTGTTGTTAGATATGAATTTTATCAGTACTATCAACAGCGGCAACGAAGGGCTTTATTGGCTGCGGCAAATTAAGTCGTGGAGCCACAAGGTGGCGGTAATTATGATTACGGCTTATGCCGACATAGATTTGGCAGTAAAATGTTTGAAAGAAGGGGCTGCTGATTTTGTAGTAAAGCCCTGGCACAACAAGCAATTATTAGCCACTCTGCGTGAATTATTGGAAAAGCGTGCAAATCCACAAGCTTCTTCATTGAAAAGAAGCCCAAGCGGAGTAGAAATCATAGGTAAATCGGAGGCGATGCAAGACTTGTTCAGAAAATTAGAAAAGGTGGCGCCCACCGACGCAAATGTACTTATATTAGGCGAAAACGGCACAGGGAAAGACTTGATAGCGCAATTCATCTATCAACTATCATTACGAAAAAACAAACCTTTTGTAAAGGTGGATATGGGTGCACTTACCGACACTTTATTTGAAAGCGAGTTGTTCGGGCATAAAAAAGGAGCCTTTACCGATGCACGTGAAGATCGCACAGGACTTATTGAAACAGCCAACGGCGGAACACTTTTCTTAGATGAAATCGGCAATATCAGTTTACATCAGCAAGCTAAATTGCTTAGCGTATTGCAAAACCGGCAAGTTACCCGATTGGGTAGCAACACCCCCATTCCGGTTGATGTAAGGCTCATCTCTGCTACGAATGTTCCGCTAACTGAATTAGCCAATGAGCAACGTTTCCGCAAGGATTTAATTTACCGCATCAACACAGTGGAAATTACTGTACCTCCTTTGCGTGAACGATGCGACGATATTCTCTTGCTGGCGCATCATTTCTTATCAATGTATGAGAAAAAATACATGAAACGTTCTTTCCGCTTGTCGGAAACTGCAAAAAATAAACTTCGGCTATATAGTTACACCGGCAATGTGCGCGAACTGCAATATGCGATGGAACGTGCTGTTATAATGGGCGACAGCGAATTGTTAGAGGCTGCTGATATCGTATTCTCGCCATTAGAACAATCAACTGCACCGGCGACTCTTCCTACCAATAATCTCGAAGAAATAGAACGCAGCACCATTGAACAGGTCATCGCCAAACATAAGGGCAATATATCGCGGGCGGCAAAAGAATTAGGAATAACAAGGGCTGCGCTTTACAGAAGAATGGAGAAGTATGAATTATGAATTTTAAATTTTGAATTATAAAGTATACATATTGCTTTTTTTTGTTTGCACGGTACTCTGTGGCGGTGGTGCAGTATATTTCTTCATGGCAGGGAATGTGTTGCCAGCGTTGCTCTGCGCATTAGTTACCGTCTTTCTTATTTGTTATACCCTTAATTTTATTTTTAAAATTTTTCGCAGTATTAACGATTTTACACAAGCGGTGCATTATCGTGATTTCTCAAAACGATATCCTGAAAATAAACGGCAACAAAACACTTTCTTTCATCATTTCAATCTTATCAGCGATGTTTTTTTGGTGTTAAATCGGGAAAAGGAAGTACAGCAGCACTACCTTAAACGTATGTTGGAACTGGTAGATACGGGGGTTTTAGCCTACGAAGTGGATAGTCATGATGTGCTTTGGGTGAATGAGGCTCTCTTAACGATGTTTAAAATTCCTCCGATAAAAAATGTCTATTGGTTGAAAACCAGAAACGCAAAACTATATCACGAACTCTTAGACATACCTTTGGGCGAAAGTCGCTTGGTTGCCATCAATGCGGGCAATCAGGTTGTCAAAACGCTGACCAAAGCCTCTACTTTTCAAACGAACCAAAAAACCTACAAACTGATCGCCTTTCACAATATCAGCGCTACGCTTGAAGATGTTGAGGCAGGTGCGTGGAAAGGGCTGTTAAATGTAATGACGCATGAGATTATGAATTCCATAGCGCCGGTAGCCTCCCTGGCAGACACCTTAAAGAAACGCTTGGAAAATATCAAGCAAACGCTTGGCAACGCTGCTCCGGCCGATGTGGAAGATATTGAATCTGCCATGGACACCATTCATCGCCGCAGTGAAGGCTTGTTGCAATTTTCAGATACTTATCGAAGCTTAAGTAAAACGATTGTTCCCGAACTGCAAACCACCAATCTTTACCGGATACTTCAATCGGTATATCAACTGATGCATCCCTCTCTGCAACAAAAAGACATAGCGCTGGAAATAAAAACCGACGAGCCAACGGTAAACGCTTGCATCGACCGCAATCTGATAGAGCAGGTATTGATTAATTTTATTACCAATGCTACGAATGCAGTAAAGGACAAGCCCAGCCCACATATTATTCTTTTTCCCGGTAAAACGGCAGATGGCTACCCTTACCTTACCGTAGCAGATAATGGCAGCGGCATCTCGCCTGAAAATCGCGATAAAATTTTTATCCCATTCTTTAGTACTAAGAAAAATGGTAGCGGCATAGGGCTAAGCCTTTCGCGCGAAATTATTAAAATCCATAAAGGAAGCATAGAAATACAAAGCAAGGAGGGCGAAGGCAGTGCCTTTACGGTGTTACTGAAAGGAGGGGATTAAGGGGAAAGGGTGCAAGGTAAAAATAATTAGGGATATTCAGTAAAATCAAAAAAAACCTGCTAATGGTAAAACATTTAGGCAGGATTTTCATCCTAATTTTTGACCATTAGACCGAATTTTTCTACTTTGGCTATCATTCTTACAGTGTTGGCAGTATGTATTCCAAAGAATATCCACAAAATTTCTGTTGATTTTGTGCGGGCATAAATTTTATCAAGGCCATAATACCCGCTCGCCCTTTGCGGACAAAAGAAGTGGTAATATTTCTTTTGGAACAATAGTGCCGATTGTAGTTCGTGGCATAGATGCTGTCAGCCGCCAAGTGTGTTACCCGTCGGCGGAAAA
>JAIRUB010000125.1 GCA_031254635.1 Prevotellaceae bacterium
TCATCCGGGGCTTTCAAAAGAGCGCCGAAAAAAATTTATAGACGAGTACTTTAGAAAAACCTTTAAATTTTT
Source organism: Prevotellaceae bacterium (assembly GCA_031254635.1). Lineage (GTDB taxonomy): Bacteria > Bacteroidota > Bacteroidia > Bacteroidales > UBA932 > UBA932. Next base: position 73 of record JAIRUB010000125.1, read on the forward strand.
CAGGCGGGATTAATCCCGCCTGAAAAATCAACACTTTTGACTATTAGACCAAGATTTGGAAAACCAATCCTATTATAAAAGAAAATCCTGTCTAAATGTTTTACCATTAGCAGGATTTTTTTGACTTTACTGCATATCCCAAATTAATGAATGACAAAAAATAACTAAATTAACAAATCGCAAATCCTGATACCTAATATTTGATACCGTAACTCGTTTCACGCTTCACGACTTTCTCCGCGCAATTCACTCCATCGATGGCCGAAGAGGTTATGCCGCCGGCATAACCGGCTCCTTCACCGCAGGGATATAAATGCTTCAATTGAATGTGTTCGAGCGTAAGGGAGTCGCGCGGTATGCGCATTGGCGATGATGTGCGCGACTCCACCGCTACCAACATAGCTTCGTTCGATAAATAGCCGTGCATCTTTTTGTCGAAATTGCGAAAGGCCTGCCACAAGCTGTTGTTGATAAAGTCGGGCAATAACTCATGCAATGGCGCTGCTGTAACACCGTGAATATAAGATGTTTTTTGTATGGCTGCTGTAGTTTTTTTATTCATAAAATCAACCAATCGCTGTGCCGGCGCTCGCTGGCTATTGTTGGCTGCAACAAACATACGGCGTTCTATTTCATGTTGGAAATACAGTCCATCAAGAGCACTATTGCCGCCATAATCGGCAGGGCTGACTTGTACCACAATGCCGGCATTGGCGTAGGGTGAATTGCGTAGCGAATTCGACATACCATTCACCACTACTTCGCCGGGAGCTGTGGCAGCAGGAACCATAATACCACCGGGGCACATACAAAAGGAAAACACGCCGCGACCCTCAACCTGCGTAACCAAGCTGTAAGCCGCTGCCGGCAACAGCGATGCTGCCGCTCCTTTGGCGCCGCGATACTGTATGTGGTTGATTAAGGCTTGTGGATGCTCGGCGCGCACGCCCATAGCAAAGGCTTTGGCTTCGAGTACCCAGCCTTTCCTGTCGAATAATTCATAAATATCACGGGCAGAATGGCCGGTGGCTAAAATAACAGCTACTCCTTCAAAGCTTGTTCCACCAATGGTTTTTACGCCTAATACTTCCCCATTTTTTACTATCATATCATTAACTTGCGTGTCGAAATAATATTCGCCGCCGTGCGCTATAATGGTTTTTCGGATGTTGGCGATAATCTGCGGTAATTTGTCGGTACCGATGTGAGCGTTGGCATCGACTAAGATATCGGGGTTAGCACCGTGAAGCACTAATTGTTGAAGAATATGTCCGATATTGCCGCGTTTGTTGGAGCGGGTATATAGTTTCCCGTCGGAGTAAGTGCCGGCGCCGCCTTCGCCGAAACACCAGTTGGAGTTCGGATTGACTATCTGTTCGCGCGTAAGTTTGGCAATATCATATTTGCGTTCGTTCACTGCTTTTCCTCGTTCGAGAATGACAGGTTTCAACCCTTTTTCTAATAATTTAAGTGCGGCAAACAATCCTGCAGGTCCTGCGCCCACTATGATAACCGGCGGTTTTCCGGTTACATTCTGATAGTTGAAAACAGGCGGCGGCGGTGGACTTGCATCGCCGGTATATATCTGTAGTTTTAGTTGCAGCAGTGGAGTTCCGCGGCGGGCATCAATGGAACGGCGGAGCAGTTGTAAATGAGTTATAACATCTTCGGGACAGCCCACTGCTTTTGCCGCTGCTTGCCTGAGCAGCCTTTCATCGGCCGCTGTTTCAAGTGAAACGGATATATTAATCTCTTTGCCTGACATCGGAAGCAAAGATAAGCAATTTACAATGAATAATTAATAATGAACAATGAATAATTTGATGTGCATTCGTAATTGACTACAGCGTAACCCCCAAGCCTATAACAAAACGAGGCAGTTTTACAGCGGTTTGAGCAACGTCGAACCAGTTGGTAAAGCGGTAGCGTCCCCACACATTGAGCCAGTGAAAGCCAAGGTTAACTTGTGCTCCCGCTTCAAAGGGATGGAATAAGTTACTGTTTTTGTAAAACACCGTAGCCGATGCATCGTTTTCACCCTCATAGGATATAATATAATTTCGGCTATAGGTATAGTTTCCGTAAACACTCAATTCTAAATAATTACCGGTGTCTCGGGTTTTGCAGAAATTAAACCGGTTCCCAAAGCTAAGGCCGAAACCCCAGGTGCGGAAACACTCGCTGTTAGTCACAAAATTAGCGGGCGTAGCAGCCATAACATTTCCTGTAATATTATTGGCCACTCCATCCTTAATCTTATATCGGTTGTGCATAAAACCGGTATTGAAAGTAAGGGCATAAATTCCATTTACGCGATAAATAGTTTTAACCCCAAAGTCAACGCTGTAAGATGCTCCGTGAGTGATGCCGGCATCACTATTTTCTAAGTTGCCGGCAACAAAGCCGAATCCGGTATATGCTTCAGCACTCCAGCCCTTATAACTTTTCTTCTTTTCTTTCTTTTTGTTTCTGTTTACTACATATTCCAAGAAATCGCCCAATACGTTCGACGAGCCATCGCTAATTGCAATAGTGTCTTTTTGCGTAGTGATTGGTTGAGAAGTGGAGTCGGTTTGCGCTCCAATACCCGAAAGGCTTAAACTGAGGACTGCGAACAGTAAAAAAATCTTTTTCATAATATTTATTTTTATAATTTTTTAAATGATTTGCTGAGGTTGCTTAGTTGCCCCAGATTGCCGATAGAGATATTGCCCGTGATGTTGATAATGACAAGTACACTTTCGTCACAATTAATAAAAACAATTTCACCGGCTTTATTATTGGCAGTTTTATCAAAAATCATCAACAAGGTTTGGCGTTGTTTGTCATTAATGCTGAGCAATTCTTCACCTTGTCCATGTTTTTTCACCTGCTCCCTCACCTTGATACAGTACGAGTCAAGGTTAATATCGGCAGATGTGGGTATGGTAATTATTCGCAGGAACGATAATTCGTTGAGAAAGGCCTGTAGCTCTTCATCAACCTCCCACTTTTTTAGCGCTTCTATCATACTACTGTTGACAGTGGCCACTATGGCTGTTTTTTTAGGTATATGTTCTAAAAATTTCTCGGAAAAATTTTGTCCCCATCCGGCTTTGCTGCTTCCAAGCAGTAACAACAGGGCTATAATACCGGTTAATATTTTTTTCATGCTATCAATTTTTATTGTTTATGTATAGTGTTTCCAATTGTTTCAATCCCTCGTCAATCATTGTTTCGCCTTGTTGCAGGTTTTCGGCAATCATTCCGATGGCTGTGATTACAGTTTCGCGGGCTGCTGTTTGTTCCTGTATTTTTTGGTGTTGTTGGGCGAAAAACCCTATGCTCAGCAACAGCAGTAGTCCGGCTGCTATTTTAAAGAAGAAGGAGGTGCGATACGAGGTGCGGGATACGAAGTGCGGGGTACGAGGTTGTGCAGTTATTTTTTCTAATAATTGCGCTTCAAAATCGGCCGACAGCTTTATTTCCTGCTCTTCCTGCAGATATATAAACAAATGCCGGTATTGTTGCAGGTGGGCAGGAAGTTCTTGCTCCTGTGAAAAAAATTCACGCAGGATTGTTTCTTCTTCCAAATTGGTTTCACAAGTCCAGTATTTGTCAAGTAATTCTTCTATGTATTTATAATTGTCCATACGCGTGTATATTGTTTAACCGTTGTTTTAATAATTGTCTGGCTCTGAATAGGTTTGTTTTTATCTGACTTTCGCTGAGTTTGAGCAGGTGGCCTATTTGCTGATAGCTTTCTCCCTCGATATCACGTAGTTGTATGAGCATTTGTAAATTTTGGGGAAGTTGCCTAATTATCCGTTCTACTAATTGAAGTCGCTCGCGGTGTTGAATTTTTTCCAACGGAGTTTGCTCTTCTATCGCATCGTGCTGTTCAACAGGAAGATGTGGCGTTTTGCGATTAGCTTGCCGCAGCCGGTCGAGCGCCATATTTTTAGTCATCATCATACAATAAGCCGTCGGGTCATCAATCCGTTCAAAAAAACTTTGTGCATTCCAAATTTTCAATAACACTTCCTGAACAAGGTCTTCGGCATCTTCCCGGCTGTGCAGGATCGACAGGGCAAACCTGTACAATTTATCTCTTAAGGGAAATATCCGGTTTTTAAATTCATTCAGCTCCATACACTATGATGACGAAAATGGTGTAAAAAAGTTTCAAGAAAATCACTTTTTCTTTACAAAAGTAGAAAAAATCTTTTTGGTTTTGTAATATTTCTTATATTTGTAAGTAGAAATTATTATTGGAACCCATGAATAGCCGAATACTTGTAGTTGACGATGATCGCGACATTTGTGAAATTCTTGAATTTAACCTATCGCACGAAGGCTATGACATCGCTTGTGCCTACTCGGCTGAAGAAGCGCTCGAAAAGTTAGCGGATTATTCGCTGATTTTATTGGATGTGATGATGGAAGGAATGTCGGGTTACAAATTGGCAGAAACCTTGCGCCGTACCGGCAATCAAACCCCTATTATTTTTTTGACAGCCAAAGATACCGAAAACGACATGCTCACCGGTTTTTCGGTAGGCGCCGACGATTATATTTCCAAACCGTTTTCTGTTAAGGAAGTCTGCGCAAGAATAAAAGCAGTATTGAAACGCTATCAGCTTTCCTCTCTGGCCTTTGCCCAAAACAATGAACTACGCTTTGCCGGCTTACATATTGCGCTTGAGGCAAAAGAAGTGAAAATTGACGGACAAGCTATAACTCTTACTAAAACAGAGACGGAGCTACTAATATTTTTGGCTTTAAACCCCGGTAAAATTTATTCGCGGGAAGCGCTTATCAATAAACTTTGGGAAGATACGCCTTTCGTTACAGAACGCACTGTTGATGTACACATCAATCATTTGCGAAAAAAATTAGCCGCTTATTCATCTTTTATTTCTTCGAAACAGGGCTATGGTTACTTGTTTAATCCAACATCATTATGAAACTAAATTACAAACAAAAACTCTTTCTTTCTTTCTTTATCGTCTTTGTGATTTTTATCGCAGGCATCTTGATATTTGAACAGGCACACGAACGAAAATTTAAGACAGAGATATTGATGGGAAGGTTAGATACTTATGCAGGTATGGCAAATACGGTTATTATAAATAACTGTGATTATATTCCGAAGTTAGATAGCTTATCGAAAATTTTTCCGACAAACATTCGGTTATCCTTAATAAATGAAGAGGGCATCGCTTTGTATGACAATGCTTTTACCGATCCTCCACAAATGAGGGACCATTTTACTCGCGCTGAAATACAAGAAGCGCAAAAAGAGGGAGTGGGTTTCTCTATTAGGATGTCAAACTCCAGGCAGCAGACCTATTTATATTATGCCAAGCGGTTTGATTCCTATTACATACGTATGGCATTACCTTATAATGTGGAGGTAGCGCATTTTCTCAAAGCCGATAATGTATTTATTTACTTTATTATTGGTCTTTTTCTGCTGGGCTTATTTATAATTAATATAGTGGCCAGTCGATTCGGTAAATCAATTAATCAATTGAAAGACTTCGCGTTAACAGTTGAAAGCGAAAAACAATTCGCCGATATGCAATTTTCGCATGATGAATTGGGGGAAATAGGAGCTAAAATAGCCGACAATTATCGTCAAATGAGAGAAAATAAAAAAGAAATAATCCTTGAACGGGAAAAGTTGTTGCAGCACGTACACAGTGTGGGCGAAGGGATTTGTTTCTTTAATGCAGGGAAAAAGGTGGAATTTTATAACGGATTATTCATTCAACACCTGAATACGCTTATTGAAGAGATAAGTATAGACCCATTGATTATATTTTCCAACCCTGTTTTCGACGAAATAAAAGCGTTTTTGGAAAATCCGAATGCCGAGCATTACATCGAAACAACTATCAGCCGGCAGGGCAAGCATTTTGCATTACGGGTAAACCGTTTCGACGATAATGGTTTTGAACTTATTATTAATGATATTACCCAACAGGAAAAAACACGCCAACTAAAACAGGAAATGACCGGTAACATTGCGCATGAACTACGTACGCCGATTACTGGAATTAGGGGGTATCTCGAAACAATATTGGAACAGTCGTTAGATGCCGATAAACAACACTATTTTATCAACAGGGCCTATAGCCAAACCTTGCTGCTATCGGAGTTGATTCAGGACATGGAGGTGATTACTAAAATAGAAGACGCTCCCTATACTTTTCCGGTAGAGCCGGTGGAAATTAAAACACTGATTGCCGGTGTGTGTATGGATTTAGAAAAGCCTATACAGAAAAAAAATATTATTGTCGATAATCGGATAAGGAACGATGTAACAGTAAAGGGTAGCCGGCATTTGTTGTATTCCATTTTCCGGAATCTTACCGAAAATGTGATTCGTTATGCCGGAACCGATGTAACTATCACTATTCAAAAATATAACGAGGATAAGGATTATTATTATTTCTCTTATGCCGACACAGGAGTTGGTGTCCCCGACGAACAGCACCTTGTCCGTTTATTTGAGCGTTTTTATCGTGTAAATGATGGACGCACGCGCCATACCGGCGGTTCAGGATTAGGATTATCTATCGTAAAAAATGCGGTGACTTTCCATAAAGGCACTATCATTGCCAAAAACAAGGCAGTTGGCGGCTTAGAGCTTTTGTTTACCTTGGCGAAATGAACCGATATTTTTTTATCTTAATCGGGATATTCAGTAAAATCAAAAAAATCCTGCTAATGGTAAAACATTTAGGCAGGATTTTCATCCTAATTTTTGAAACTAAGCCGCTCGCTACTTACAATTAATTTCTTGACTTCTCCGCCTTGAAAACGGATGTTTTGCTGATACAAAATTTTCTTAATAACAGATAATCGCTTATGAGATTGCGCAGAAAATCTTAACCGGTTATGCTTTGTTTTGACTGTCTGATCTAATATCTCAACTAATTTGTTTAGCAAATGCAACAGACTGCGCATCAACATCAAAGTCTCTGTTTGACTCCGTTTACACTTCTTACAATTAAGAATGATAACGACGGTTAATCTTGTCGTATTTACTACGAGGCATTCTGCCTTTGAAACTTTTAACAATAATCCTTAACTGCTTGTACACCCAATTTACACTTGAGAGGCTGGGCCTGAAGTTTGCCTAATTCACTCCGAAGAAAACTTTGCCTATAATCCTTGAAAATATTAAACTCGGTAAAACTGATGGTGGGTTGTAATTCGGATTTTTTTTGTATTTTGCGCATATCTTTTGGTTTTAATTACCCCGATTTTGGCAATGAAACTGTATTTTCGGGGTAATGCACGGCAGCTACAAAAAATCCCAATATTTTCAAAATGAATTTGTTGGAATTTGAATTTTATTTACTGAATAGCCCTAACAAATGGGGAGTATCTCACTCATCTCCACTACAACCGTTACAACTTGATTTTTTTCGCCAGCGCATCATCTCTTCCTGCCTGGGGCAACGGAGGCCTAACTTACGCAGACGCTTGTTTTTCCCTATTTCCCTTTCTGGAAATTTACCATTCTTCTTAACGATAATACTTATAGCCAAAGCAACTACACAAAACCCGACAAGAGCAATGCTGATGAGAATGAGTATGGCGAAGGAAGGCATCTATTATTGATTATTTGTTGATTTGCTTATTTGGTTATTTGTAGTGAAGCGGGTTATGAGTTGAAAGTTTGTAAAGTTATAAAGTTATTGAATTTTTAAATTGATTTTCACCTTGCACCTTTTTACCCTTTACCATCTTCAATTATTTAGTTATTAATTGTTGAAACCATTCCATCTGTTCTTCCGGTGTCAGGTGGCTGTTGTCTAACAGTATGGCGTCGTCGGCTTTGCGCAGGGGCGTAACGCTGCGCGATTCATCGTCGCGATCGCGCTGTACGACATTGTTTAAGATTTCATCGAACGACACCTTGCTGCCTTTGGCAAGCA
>JAIRUB010000192.1 GCA_031254635.1 Prevotellaceae bacterium
GTTTTTGAAGGCTTGGATACTTATGCCGATGTTTTTCTTAACGAGCAATTGTTGTTCGCTAATAACAATATGTTTCTTACGCATTCGATTACATTAGATAGCTTACCACTCGGCACTCACCGGCTGAAAGTAGTATTTTATTCAGCCTTAAAAGAAATTGAAAAATTTAATCCTGCTGATTATTATATTTTACGGGAAGAGCCAAGAGCCTTTGCCCGCAAGGCACAGTACCACTTTGGCTGGGACTGGGGGCCACGTTTTGTAACTATGGGCATCTGGAAGCCCGTGTATTTGGAACTGTTTGATGAAAAACCGCAACTTTGTGAGGTATCGCTGAAACAAAAGTCTTTGAACGAGGAAACGAAGCTCGGATTGTTAGATTTACAGTTTCGTCTCTTTGTTCCCGAACAGCAGGATTGTGAAATTATCTTGAAAGAAAAAGCTACCGATAAAATTATTTGGAAAGAAACTCTACATCGTGTTAAAGGCGACAGTTCGATTGTAGCCACTGTGGCTTTCCCTAATCCAAATCTGTGGTATCCGAATGGTTTGGGCGCTCCGCATCTGTACGATTTTGTACTGGAATTGTATGCAAAAAATCAGTTGGTGGACACAGAGGGAAAACGTGTGGGATTTAAAAATCTTCGTTTGCATCGGATAAAAGATGAAAAAGGCGAGCAATTTTATTTCAATGTCAATGGCCACGATGTCTTTATCAAGGGTGCGAATTGGGTGCCTGCCGAAAGTTTCCTGCCTCGCTTGACTAAGGCTGATTATTATAATTTGATTGAACAAGCCCTGCGTAGCAATTTTAATATGTTGCGGGTGTGGGGTGGCGGAATTTATGAAGACAAGGCTTTCTACGAGGCTTGTGATGAGATGGGCATTTTAGTATGGCAGGATTTTGCCTTTGCCTGCGCCTTATATCCTGCAACACGTGAATTTCTACATAGTGTGGAGTTGGAAGCAACTGAACAAATCAAACGTATTTCGCAACATACTTGCTTGGCTTTGTGGTGCGGCAATAATGAGATTGACGAGGGTTGGCATAATTGGGGCTGGAAAAGGCAGTTCGGCGCTGACACAGCAATGGTGTGGGAAAATTATACCCGCTTGTTTCATCGTTTACTCCCCGGCTTGGTAGAGCAATACGATACGGGACGTGATTATCTTTCTTCTTCGCCTGTGTTCGGATGGGGCAGAAAAGAAAGCATGTTTGTAGGCGATAGCCATTACTGGGGCGTGTGGTGGGGAATGGAACCTTTTAGCGTATATAAACAAAAAGTCCCCAGATTTATGAGCGAGTACGGTTTTCAAGGATTTCCTCCCTTGTCAACACTCCATGCCTTTATGCCTGAAAAGCAAGACCGCTATTTAGGCTCCGATGCCATGAAGACACACCAAAAACACCCACGAGGCTACGAAACAATTCAAACCTACATGGAACGTGAGTATGATATTCCCGATAATTTGGAAGATTACGCCTACGTATCGCAGTTATTACAGGCTTATGGCATGAAAACAGCTATAGAGGCGCATCGGAGGGCTAAACCTTATTGTATGGGCAGTCTTTATTGGCAGTTCAACGATTGTTGGCCTGTGGTATCATGGGCAGGTATCGACTACTATAAAGAATGGAAAGCGCTTCAGTATTTCGTTAAAAAATCTTTTGCCCAACATTTACTGAGCTTTGATACAACAGCAGATACAACTTGCCTGTGGGCAGTAACCGATTCTACCGCCGATGTTCACGGTAATTTACAGATAGTATTTTCTACCTTTGCAGGAAAAGAATTGTTCCGAAAAGACAGCTTGATTACTATTCCCGCCAATAGTTCGCAGAAAATTTGGGAATTTCGTACTGCTGATTTTATCAACGGAGAAGACAGTTTGACTACATTTTGCCATGCTCGTTTTTTAATAAACGAACAGCAAGTTGCAGAGGCAATAAATTATTTTACCTTACCTAAAAACACCATTTATCCTCCTGCAAATCTGACTATTTTCTTAATGTACAACGATGAAATTGTATTATTAGCCGACAAATTGGTGAAAAATATTTGTATCATGTATGATGGAAAGCAGTCGCCTTTCACCGATAATTTTTTCGATATGCTGCCCGGAAAAACATATACAGTCAAACTGCTGCGAGACACCACAATTGACCCCAATCTTATTCAACTCGAATCCCTAAATCCCTTTCTAAACATTCAAATAATAAATAATAAATAATCGATTACCATGAGCACAGGACTATATTCAACAAGTGCAAAAGACTTTGACCAAACATTGGATTTGACTAAAATCAAACCCTACGGCGACACGCTGAACGACGGCAAAGTGCAGTTAAGTTTTACCTTGCCGCTACCTTGCAGCGACGAGGCTATTGAGGCTGCCAAGCAGTTAATGTATAAAATGGGATTTGATAACCCTCAAGTCGTATTTTATAAAGAATTAGCTGCCGGTTACACCTTTTTTAATTGCTACGGAAACGCCTCGCATACCGTGGACTCTACACAGATTAAAGTACAAAAGGTAGAAAGTTCTACTTGGACAATGGCGGAAACCGATGAGTTTGTCAAAAAACATATAGGGCGAAAAATTGTGGTAGTAGGTGCCAGCACAGGCTCCGATGCACACACGGTTGGCATTGACGCCATCATGAACATGAAAGGCTACGCCGGTCGCTACGGCTTAGAGCGCTACGAAATGATTACGGCTATTAACTTAGGCAGTCAGGTTCCTAATGAAGATTTTATAAAGAAAGCCATAGAGACAAATGCCGATGCGCTATTAGTCTCGCAAACGGTTACGCAAAAAGATGTACACGTGAAAAACATGACCGAGTTGATAGAAATGTTGGACGCCGAAGGGCTACGCAGCAAACTTATTGTAGCATGCGGCGGCCCGCGCATTTCGCATGAATTGGCAAAGGAGCTCGGCTTCGATGCAGGCTTTGGCATGAACACCTACGCCGATGATGTGGCATCGTTTATTGCGCAAGAAATGGCAAGGAGAATGAAAATAAATAATAAATCTTAAATACTATGAAACCAATTTGTCTATTTATCGGTTTTCTCCTGCTGATAGCCATTCCGGTGCAGGGACAAACAGATGAAAATTTAGCTAAACTGCAAAAAAACATTGAAGCTTTAGCCGATGCTAACGAACATCGTTTAGATATCTTAGAAAAAAAGATTGACGACGTGCTTTGGTTCAATCGGGTAGGTGATGTAGCTTTTATTGATAAGGTATATATTACCGGCCCGCCTCGTGCAAATGTGAAAAACCCCACAGCAATGGGCGCTAAGAATCCCCTGAAATTTTGGTCCTACGTTTTTATTCCCAAACAAATAGATGTAAATAAAAAATATCCCTTAGTTGTGCTGGTACACGGCGGCGTACATGGCGATTTCAGCACTTATCACACACATATTGTACGTGAATTGATGGCGCAAGGTTATATTGTTGTTGCTCCGGAATACAGAGGAAGTACGGGCTATGGACAATCGTTCTGGAGAAATATAGACTACGGCGGATTGGAGGTACAAGACTCGGAAGCCAGCCGTGCCTACATGGTAGAGAATTACAGCTTCGTTGATAAAAATAAAGTAGGAGTGGTTGGTTGGAGCCACGGCGGCCTGATTGGATTGATGAGCATATTCCAATATCCGCAAAACTATGCCGTATGCTTTGCCGGCGTGCCTGTTTCCGACTTGGTAGCCCGAATGGGTTACCATGATGATGGTTATCGTAGATTATTTTCGGCCGACTATCATATCGGTAAAACAGCGCAAGAAAATGTGGAGGAATACCGCCGCCGCTCCCCTGTGTGGAATGTGGAAAAATTGCAAACGCCTTTGCTGATACATACCAACACCAATGATGACGATGTACACGTATTGGAAGTGGAAACCCTTATCAGAGCCTTGAAAGCCGAAGGCAAGAAATTTGAATACGAAATTTTCAAAGATATTGCCGGAGGGCATTCCTTCGACCGAATCGATACTAAACAGTCGCGTGAAATTCGTTTAAAAATATGGACTTTCATTGCCAAGTACCTCAATCCGCCTACTCCCATCAAGACTTTGAAAGATATGGAAAAGGCAGCTTATATAATGATACAATAATTTTTTTATTATTTTTAAAAATCAAATCAGAGAAGTAATTGCCAAACGTGCAGCCCTTGAGTTGCACGACGGCGATGTGGTAAATTTAGGGATTGGCTTGCCCACCCTTGTTACCAATTATGTACCTCAAAATGTACAGGTAATTCTACAATCGGAAAACGGACTGATTGGTATGGGACCCACACCGGAGGCCGGCAAGGAAAATCCGGAGTTGACAAATGCCGGCGGCGGATATATTACCGCTCTGCCCGGCGCCTCCTCCTTCGATTCGGCTACCTCTTTCGGCATTATTCGCGGAGGACACGTTAATGTGTCTATTCTCGGCGCTTTACAAGTGGATGAGCAGGGCGATTTAGCCAACTGGATGATTCCCGGAAAGAAAACTCCGGGCATGGGTGGCGCTATGGATTTACTGGTAGGCGCTCAATTAATCATTTTGGCTATGGAACACACAGCCGGCGAAACCAAGAAAATATTAAAAAAATGTACTTTGCCCTTAACAGCAGCCGGACAGGTAAATTTGATTATCACCGAAATGGGCGTCATGGAAATTACGCCGGAAGGTATTGTCTTAAAAGAAATTCATCCCGAATTTACGGTGGAACAAGTACAGACTGCTACCGAAGCAAAATTGATTGTTAGTAAGGAATTGAAGCCAATGGAAGTATAATTGGTGCGAGGTGCTGGGTACGAGGTACTGGGTGCTGGGTATTCTCTTTTTACATGATGGTATTTAGAAAATATTTTCATTACAAATGATAAAACGATTAGCTTTTTTATAGTTTTAGGTTTTAATTGGTTTAAAGTGCAAAAATACAAATAATTTGCTATCTTTGTAGAAATATTAAATTTATGAAATACAAAAAAACAATAAAACACCTCGCACCTAACACCTCGTACCATTAAATAAAAGTAATATGGCAATAATTAAATCTTTTGAAGACTTGGAAATTTGGAAACTATCTATGCAGCAAGCTGCAGAGGTTTATAAAAATTTTAAAGATTGTAAAGATTTTTCTTTTAAAGACCAAATTCAGCGTGCGGCAGTTTCTGTAGCATCAAATATTGCAGAGGGTTTTGAGAGAAATACAAATAAAGAGTTTATTCAATTTCTTTATATTGCAAAAGGTTCTAATGGAGAATTGATAACACAATTATATTTAGCTGTTACTTTTAAATATATTGATACAAAAAAAGGGAAAGAATTAATTGAAAAATCAAAAACATTGAGTGCCAAAATTGGTAAGTTGATTAATTACAGAAAAAAATATAATAAAGAAAAATAAACCCAGTACCTAGTACCCAGCACCTTGTACTATATGGTACACAAAACAAAATACTATGAAAAAAGTTTACATCGTAGCGGCTAAACGTACAGCAATAGGGAAATTTCTCGGTACCTTAGCGCCCTTATCACCGGTTGAATTAGCCGTTCCCGTGATTAAAAATATTTTAGAAGAAACAAAAATCAATCCGGTAGAGTTGGATGAAGTGATTATCGGCAATATCCTGATGGCCGGACAAAAGCAGGGCATTGCTCGTCAAGCTGCTGTCAAAGCAGGTATTCCGCACAGCGTGCCGGCTTATGGACTGAATATGATTTGCGGCAGCGGCATGAAAAGTATTATCAACGCCTGCCAAAGCATCAAGCTTGGCGAAGCGCATTTAATCTTAGCCGGCGGGACGGAAAGTATGTCGAATGCGAATTTTATCATCCCCGGCAGCACCATGCGCAACGGCCAAAAGATGGGCGACTTCAAGGTGCTTGACCACATGGTATTTGACGGACTCACCGATGCCTTTGCCGATTACCACATGGGAGTTACAGCCGAGAATATTGCTGAGAAATACAGTATTACCCGCGAAGCACAAGATACCTTCAGTTGGAATTCGCAGCAAAAAGCTATTGCAGCCATTAATGCAGGTAAGTTTAAAGATGAAATTGTGCCTGTAGATATTGTTACAAGAAAGGAAACCATACGCTTCGATACTGATGAGTACCCCAACCGCGCTACTACGCTTGAAAAATTGGGGCAGTTGAAACCTGCATTTAAAAAAGAAGGTACGGTTACTGCTGGTAATGCTTCAGGCATAAATGATGGCGCTTCGTTTATTTTGTTGGCTTCTGAGGATGCGGTGAAAAAATATAATTTAACGCCTTTAGCAGAAGTTATTGCTACCGGACAAGGCGGCGTTGACCCTGCTATTATGGGTATGGGACCTGTTCCGGCTATTGCGACAGCCTTACAAAGGGCGCAACTTAAATTGTCGGATATGCAACTATTGGAACTGAATGAAGCCTTTGCCGCACAATCGCTCGGTGTTATGCAACAGCTTTGCAACGACCATGGAATGAGCTGCGAGCAACTGAGTGAAGTCACTAACGTTAATGGCGGAGCCATTGCTTTGGGGCACCCCATCGGCGCTTCGGGGAATCGCATTGTGGTAACCCTTGTTCATGAAATGCTGCGCCGCAAACTGTCGCTTGGATTAGCTTCATTGTGTATCGGCGGAGGAATGGGAACAGCGATAATTTTAAAAACAGATAAAAAATGAAAAAATTAGTTTTATTATTCACGCTGTTTCTTACAGTGTGTGGGGCATGTACGCAAACAGTAGCGCAAAAGTCAGGCGCTTTGTTGTGGAAAATTTCCGGAAAAGATTTATCCAAGCCCTCCTATTTGCTGGGAACTTTACATCTCAAGCCCGGCGAATATTTGGACAGCATTCCGGGAGCAAGATCAGCTTGGCAATCCTGTGAACAGGTAGTTGGCGAAATAAACACCTTGGATATGGCTGCAATGCAAATGCAAGCACAGCAAGCCATGATGATGAATCCCGACACCACTTACCGGATGCTTTACTCCGACGAAGATTATCGCTTTGTAAACGAAAAAGTAACCTCATTTCTTGGTGCCGGATTAGGTCAAATGGGCATGTTAAAACCGGCAGCGATTAATCAGATGGTAGTTATTTTTGCATACCAAAAATATTTTCCCGACCTCAATCCGGCAAATACT
>JAIRUB010000211.1 GCA_031254635.1 Prevotellaceae bacterium
AGTATCTTGATACCTGATACCAAAAACAAATCGCTTCATGCTTAACGTCTAATATTTCACGATAAATCAACTAATTTCCGCCAACAATCTCCAATAATTTGGCACGCAGTTCGTTGGCGCCGCTCAAACAGATAATATCCCCATGCTCAGCCACAGAGATGCAGCCGGTTTCTTCCGAAACAACAATTATAAAGGCATCTGTGTGTTCGCTGGCGCCAACAGCAGCACGATGACGCATGCCATAGTCAGCCGGAATGTCTGGGTTTTCGGTAATAGGAAGCGTACAACGAGCAGCCTTAATACGGTTGTTTTCTATAATCATAGCGCCATCATGCAGAGGGGAATTCTTAAAGAAAATATTTTCAAGCAATCGACAACTCAATCGGGCATCTATGATGTCGCCGGTTTCGGAATAAGTGTCTAACAGCGAATCGCGTGTTATTAATATCAGCGCTCCGATGCGATGTTCCGACATATCGCGACAAGCTCTGGTAATGGCATCAATATCTAAAATTACCGTTGCTTTACGCATAAAAAAAAGGGTGCGCCAAAACATACCGCTCCAATTATTAGCATCGAAATAACGCATACTCAGGCGTAATAAAAATCTTCGTATTTCGGGCTGAAACACAATAAACAGTGCTAATACCCCTACTCCCAACACCTGCCCCAGTAGCGTACTCAACAACTCCATATTCAAGGCTCGTACCAAGCCCCAAAACAAATAAATGACTACTATACTGAAAAAAATACGAATGGCAACCGTTCCCTTCATCAACTTGAAAACCTGATAAATAAGAATGGCAACCAAAAGAATATCAAAGACATCAATAAATCTAATATGTATAAAATTAAACATTGCTGGATAATTAAACCACAAAGATAGTATAAAATAATGATTAGTGATTAAACAAAATAATTAGCGTAAATTAGCGTTTGCTTCGTTCCTCGCAATAATGTTAGTGGACAAGTATTGATAGAGTTTAACAACTTGCACAGCCTCTGCCACATCATGCACCCGTAAAATAGAGGCACCATTTAATAAAGCCTGCAAATGCAAGGCAGAAGTAGCGTTCAATGCTTCATTTGGAGTGATTTTTAAAGGTTTATAAATCATTGATTTACGAGAGATCCCTATCATAAGAGGTGCATTAAGTGTCTTAAAATCTTTCAGATGATTAAAAAGAAGGTGGTTTTGTTCCACTGTCTTAGCAAAACCAAATCCGGGGTCTATTATCACTTGTTGTATGCCGGCAGCTTGCACTTCCATTAACTTTTTACGCAGGTAGGCAATTACTTCCCCCACTACATCCTTGTAATCAGTCAATTGTTGCATAGTTTGCGGTGTTCCCCGCGTATGCATAATTATGTAAGGCAAGCCGGTTGATACTACGAAGGAAATCATCCGTCTATCAGCTGCCCCGGCAGTTACGTCATTCACAATAAAAGCACCGTAACGCTCATAAAGATACTTTACTACACCGGCACGGAAGGTGTCAACCGATAAGATGAGATTTGGAAAATTACGTGTAATTGCCTTGAAAATAGGCGCTAAACGGGCTTTTTCTTCTTTGGCACCTACTTCCGAAGCGTCCGGACGGGTAGAATATGCGCCAATATCCACAATATCAGTGCCATTTCGTACCATTTGCTCCACACGCTGCAAGGCTTCATATTCGCCGGTACAGCGGCTTTCAGCATAAAAAGAATCGGCAGTTATGTTTATAATTCCCATTACACGAGGCACATTAAGCAAGAGTCGATGTCCTCCACAAATTAAAATAAAGGGTGTTACTTTCATATTAAGAAGGTCCTGCAAATTAGTCGCAAGTTCGTAAATTTTTTATATATTTGCCAAAATTTTATGTCTTTTTTTGTATGTTTATTGTTTTAGAAGGGCTTGACGGGGCTGGTAAGTCCACGCAAATGAGGTTGTTGCAAAATTATTTAACAAGAAACGATATCCTATCGGAATTGTTACACTTCCCCCGATTTGATACTCCGGTTTTTGGCGAATTGATTGCCAAGTTCTTGCGTGGTGATTTAGGAGATATCCAAACGGTTAGTCCTTATATTGTGGGATTACTTTTTGCCGGCGATCGCAACGATGCTGCAAATATTATCCGTAATTGGCTGAAAGAAGGCAAGTGCGTGGTACTTGATCGATACGTGCATTCCAATATTGCCTACCAATGCGCCAAGCTACCTCCGGCCGAACGGCAGACGCTACGGCAATGGATTCTGCAAATGGAATACGACTATTTCGGCATTCCGCAGCCCGACTTGACACTTTTCTTGGATGTGCCCTTGTCGCACGTAGAGCAAAAACTTACTGCACAGCGACAAGGCGAGGACCGTAGTTACCTGCAGGGGAAAAAAGACATTCATGAAGCAAGCCTTAACCTGCAGGAACAAGTGCGCGCCGTATATCTCGAACAATCAACGCAGGACAATAAATTCCACATAGTCAATTGTGGCGACGGTGTCAGAATCTTACCCGCTGAAATCATTTTTAAAAAAATACAAACACATATTATTTCTTTAATCTCATGAAAGCTATTCGTATCATCAGTCGCGTCCTTTTAGGACTCTTATTTATCTTTTCCGGCTATGTAAAAGCCATTGACCCTATTGGTTCAGAACTTATTTTTATTGCCGACTTTCAGGCTTTCGGCATGGAATTCCTGAATCCCTTTGCCCTTCTTATCGGTATTTTACTTTCTACTGCCGAATTAGTGCTTGGCTTCTGCTTATTAATGGGCTTTCGGATGAAACTTACAGCCTGGGCTACCGCTGCATTCATGGGCTTTTTCACCGTGTTTACCTTCATTTTAGCCATCTTTAATCCGGTAACCGATTGCGGTTGTTTTGGCGAAGCTATTAAAATGTCGAATTGGGCAACCTTCTACAAAAATGTTATTCTTGATATTTTTGTGGTGATTATTTTCTGGCAACGCAACAATTACCGCCCCTTGTCTAACTGCTGCAATGAAATTATTGTCGGTACTGTCTTTGCCACTCTTATGGTATTGTTATCGGTATATTGTCTGCGCCACTTGCCATTAATAGACTTCCTGCCTTACAAGGTTGGCGTGAATATCCAACAAGACATGGAAATTCCAGAAGGCGCTTCGAGTGATGTGTATGAAACGATTTGGACTTATAGGAAAGATGGAAAACAGCAAGAATTTTTATTAGAAGGGAATAAAATTATTAATTTTAACAATAGAAACGAAGAATATGATTTTTCAGAATTTTCAAAAGAATGGGAATTTGTTGATCGTAAAGATAAGTTAATTGAAGAGGGTTATAAACCGCCAATTGTCGATTTTAGCATTATTTCCCGCGATTGGTACTACATCACCGATTCTATTCTGAATTTGCAGGGCTATCTGTTTATCGTTACCCTGCCTCATGCCGAAGATGCGTCTTTACGCAATGCCGGTAAAATCAATGCCATCTACGACTATGTGCTCGCGAACGAAGATTTGCATTTCATTGGCCTTTCAGGCTCCGATGAGGAACATGTGATGCAATTTATTGAACAAACCAACGCCCTCTATCCTATTCATATTACCGATGAAAAGCCGTTAAAAAGCATGGTGCGGTCTAATCCCGGGCTAATGTTGCTGCACAACGGAACCATCATAGCCAAATGGAGTCACATTGATGTTCCGAGTACCAAAAAATTAGAAAAGAAATATCTTTCAAAAAATCCCGATAAATTGATTGTTCAACATCAAACCGGTGAAAATTTTGCTTCTCCCTTGCTGGCAATCGCACTCTTTGTGGTAATGATTATACTGGCCTACTGTTTCAGAAAATACGGTTATCAAAAAGAAAGCTGATGCAAATCCATCAACACTATCCACTTAAGGCGCAAAACACCTTTGGCTTCGATGTAAAAGCCCGTTACTATGCTGAGCCGACTAATTTGGCTGAACTTAAATCATTGTTGTCTGACGTATCCTTTCGGGAATTACCGTTATTGATACTTGGCGGAGGCAGCAACTTGCTTTTCCGTGGCAACTTTGAAGGATTGGTTATTCATCCGAAGTTTATAGCAATCACGGCAACTGTTTTAAACAACAATGAAGTAATAGTTAGCGCCGGAGCAGGCGTAATTTGGGACGATTTGGTGGTTTATTGCGATAGAAGTGGTTGGGGCGGATTAGAAAATCTTAGCGGAATTCCCGGAACAGTAGGCGCTGCTCCTGTACAAAATATCGGCGCCTACGGCGTTGAAGCCAAAGACAGTATTACCGAAGTGGAAGCCCTGCGTTTAGACACGTTGGAAACCATTCGTTTTACCAATGCCGATTGTTGTTTCGGCTATCGCGATAGCATATTTAAGCAGGAGTGGAAAAATAAACTTGTAATCACCAAAGTGAAATTTCGTTTATCAACACAAGCCGATCTTAAAACCTACTACGGAGGTTTGTCGGAATTATTAAAATCGTTACCAAGTGTGGGCATAGAAGAGGTGCGTGAGGCAGTGTTGCAAATCCGCAAAGAGAAACTTCCCAACCCTGCTGAAATCGGCAACGCCGGAAGTTTTTTTAAAAATCCGACAGTTCCAAAAACTACTGCATCGGCTTTGCAAGCGGCTTATCCGCAATTAACAGTTTATCCTGTTGATGATAACAAGGTAAAAATTCCCGCAGGCTGGCTCATTGAACAATGTGGATGGAAAGGCAAGCTGTTAGGCCGTGTGGGCGTGCACAAGGCGCAGGCTTTGGTGTTGGTTAATTACGGTGCCGGCACCGGCGAAGAAATATTGCAATTAGCCGCTGCCATTTGGCAATCCGTAGTCGAACGCTTCGACATTGAATTGGAGATGGAAGTGAATGTGGTGAATTAAATGGTGATTTGCTTATTTGTTGATTTGGTTATTTGTAAAAAATTTGTTTAAATTTTTATAATTCAGCAATTGTATGTCGCCGGAGGTATTTTCAAAGGAGCCGGTGTAGATAATAGTCTTGTGTTGGAGTCGCGCCCCGAACACTTTATCCATGACTTTAATTCCCTTCTCAAATTCCGGATGAAATGTTTGCGCCGATTTAATTTCAATAGCATCAAACTTGTCGCCATATCTTAATAAAAGGTCCACCTCGTTTTGATGGCTATCCCGATAAAAAAACAAATTACTTTCCTTTCCTTTGTTGTAACGCTCTTTCAATGCCTCTGCAATAATAAAATTTTCAAATAGATCGCCTCTTTTTTTATCTCGCGACAACTGTTGCGGCGTTTCTATACCCAGCAAATAGCAGGCTAATCCGGTATCCGTGAAATAAAGTTTTGGCGTTTTAATTAATCGCTTGCCGGCATTTTCAAAATAAGGCGACAGCAGAAAAATAATGTAGGAAGCTTGCAATACCGATAGCCAAGACTTTATTGTGTTAATGGCAACTCCTACTTCATTCGACAAGGCGGAAGCATTAAACAAATCGCCCACTCTGCCGGCGCATAAACGAAGAAAGGCTTGAAATTGCATCATGTCTTTTATCTGCAACAGGTCACGTACATCCCGCTCCAAGTAGGTTTTTACATAATTAGGATATAGATAAGCCGGAATATTTTTCCCTGCATAAATAGCCGGATAAAAACCATCAAGCAAGAGTTCATCTAATGTCTTTTGCACTGCCGTTTTTTTTACTTCAGTATATGACATCGGCAACAATTCAAAAATGGCTGTTCTTCCGGAAAGCGATTGTGTAATTGTTTTAAGCATTGAAAATTGTGCGCTCTCTGATAAAATAAAATGCTTCGAAGCGTCTTCATCCACCAACCCTTGAATATAGGACAATAAAGCCGGAACATGTTGTACTTCATCCAAAATCATTCCTTGGACATGCTGATTCAAAAATGCTATCGGGTCTTTTAGAGCAAAATTTCGTAAGTCAATGTTTTCCAATGAATAATAAGGCAAATGCTTGAACAGATGTTTAATTAAAGTGGTTTTCCCGGATTGCCGCGGCCCTGTGATGGTAATTACCGGAAAATAGTTACATGCTTCTTTAATAGTACACTCTATGTTTCTGTGTATGAATCTATTTGTCATATTTTGTGTAAATCTGCAATTACACTGCAAATTTACACAAAACGTTTGATGTAAACAAATATATGATTATAAATTTAATCGTTTATTATTGCTGTGGCATCCGCGCAAATGTTCGGCACAGCATCTAACACACCTTCAAACTCAAATCAAGGCTTTTGATTTGGTGGGTGAGGGCGCCCACGGAAATGAAATCAACCCCGCATTCGGCATAAGTGCGTAAATTTTCCAAAGTAATTCCGCCCGACGATTCTGTTTCGTAGCGGCCATTGATTAAAGCTACCGCTTCTTTAGTCATGGGGACATCAAAATTATCGAGCATAATGCGCTGCACTCCTCCCACATGCATTATGGTGCGTACATCATTGAGCGAACGCGCTTCCACCTCAATGGCCAATTTGCGGCCGGTGCGCTGCAGGTAGTCTTGCGCCTTTCGAATGGCAGTTTCTACTCCGCCTGCAAAATCAATGTGGTTATCTTTCAAAAGAATCATGTCGAACAAACCCATACGGTGGTTTCCGCCACCGCCCAATATAACCGCCAACTTATCCAAAGCACGCATGCCCGGTGTGGTTTTGCGCGTATCAATTACACGGGTTTTTAAACCTCCCAATTGTTTTGCATACACGGCAGTTTGCGTAGCTATACCGCTCATGCGCTGCATCACATTTAATACCAACCGCTCAGCCTGCAACAAAGAAAGTTCCTTTCCCGATACGTAAAAAGCAATCTTGCCAACAGCTACTTTTGTACCATCGTCAATGATTTGCTCTACCTGCAAGCCGGAATCAATACGGTGAAAAATTTGTCGGGCAATAGCAATACCTGCAATTATACCCTCCTGCTTTACTAATAGTTTCATTTTGCCAACAACTTCGGGCGAAATGCACGACAAGGAAGTATGGTCGCCGTCACCAATATCTTCGGCTATGGCGAGGGAAATTAGTTGGTCGATGTAAGGTTGATAGTCCATTTATGAGTTGAAAATTGAAAATTTTTACGCTTCACTCTTCACGTACGATGCGGAGCTGTTGTACTTTGAGTTCGTCGCCATCGATACTTGCAAATATGGTAAGGCGGTAGCGGGAACCGTTGACGGTAGTTAAATTGCCGATGGCATATTTCAAGCGTTCTTTGCCGCTACAATGTTTAATGGTAAAAGAACGTACATCGCCTTCTGCAGCAAAAAATTTTTGAATGACTTGCCGCACTTGTCCCTTGTTGTACTGCTGCTCTTCACCCAGAATATCGCAGATTACGGTTACATCAAAATATTCCGAAAAGGCAGGGATATCGGTTTTACGGATAGTCTCGGCAAGAGGCACAAACAAACGCTTACAGTCGGTCTCCGCCAGCAGGGGGAAGGCAAGCATCAGCAAATAGACCGACAGGTTGATAATCTTTTTCATTGTCTTAGGGTTTATTCAGTCTTAGGGTTTATTCAGGTTGTAAAGTTACTATTTTTTCTCAAAAAGTAAAAATTTGCTCAAAAGAAAAAATATGCTTACCTTTGCACTCAGAAAAGGTGTAATAAATGAAGTGGGTAAAACATAAATGCGACATTATTAGGCTGATGATACACAGTACCTTGTTGGCTGTGTGTGGTATTGAATTTAGCTATAATTTATTAATAATCAACACTTTACCTCACCCCATATCCACCCAATAAATTCATTATCAGCGCATTACAAGAAATTAACTATATGGCAATTGGGGAAGAATGACTTCGAGTATTTAGGTCGTTGTTATAATTTCCATTGTTAGCAGCGGCCGATAACAAATAAAAAACAATAAGGGGAACGTTTTGGTTGTTAGACGAAATGTAATACTCTAAAATTTTTGAAAATCTTTAATCAAGAACCTTAAAGACTACTAAACATGGAAAAGCAAAAAACAAAAAAACAGATGAAGATAATTATTGTTATCAACTTATTATTACTCTTGATCTTTCCTGTTTTTCAGGCTCAAGCTCAAACGGACTCAAAATTTCGGGTAGTGTTAGATTACAAATATATGTTTGGACTTAGGGAACAGGGAGATTTTTGGGATTTAAGTAGAAAAGATGCAAAAATGTATGGAAATTCTCTCAGATTATCGTGTCTCTATTCCCTTTTTTCTCAATTATCCGCAGGAGTTGGTATTGGGGCAGACAGATATGAGGTACCGGGCCGTAACACCATTCCTGTTTTTGTTGTTGCACATTATAGTCCAAAGATGAAACTTCCCATTTATTTTTTCGGTAATGCTGGGTTTTCTTTTAAAACAGAAACAATTACACCGGGCTTTCTGATGGATTTAGGAATAGGTTATAAATATATGTTTAGAAAACATTTTGGTCTCAGCTTTCAATTCGGTTACAATCTTAAACAATTTAAAGAAGAATCTTCTATATTTAATTTGTACGATGGTTCTTGGTCCTATTTGACTGGGAAACAGACGAGACACTCTTTGACTTGTGGAATTGGTCTTGTATTCTAAACTTTAAAAGCAGCAACAAAAAATGCACAACTGCTATTAAGGTTTTATGCAAGCGGATATCTACGTCCACAGAGTTTTTTAGCAAAATACGATACATAAAAAATTAAACTTAAAAATACTATGAAATATAAAAAACACATTATAGCAGTACTTGTATTGACACTATTGCTAACAGCTTGTAAAAAGGATGAATTTGATGACAACAAAAAACAGATACCCAGTATTGAAGTGGTAGATGGATACTTGAAATTTTCCTCACAACAAATATTCGATAATTATATTGAATCTATAAAATCTGCAATCAACGATCCCGCCGTTAGTACCAGCTCAGGAGCAGGTGGAATTCAGTCAATCCCCAATTTTGCCTCTTTGCGGGATTATAAGATACGTAGAATAATGACCAGGTCGTTCCCAGAAGATGACGAGCTTGACTTCGACCCTACTTTAATGTTGAAAGCTGAGAGACTATTGCCTGACCCGGTCTTAGAATATGTAATTGATACGACCTTTCGCATACAGGTTGGCGATTATGTTTACCAAATTACCGAACTCGGAACATTCCAAATAAAAGCGGCAAATATTGCAAAATTGGATGCTGTAATTGCCCAATTTGAATTAAATCCCGAAGAAGCCCAACTTCTATATGACCAGATTTATAGCCTCGACGAGGAGGTTTGCTTTATAGACTCCTTTGGCACCATGTCAGCATCCGCAGGACATCAGAATGAGGAATGGTATTTAGATCCCGGAGAAGGAGGAGGAACAGGCGGTGGAGGTACTAGGGGAGGCTCAACGGGAGGAGGAACTCCTCCAACTACAATGAATCAAGCAACAAATACTCAATATTTTGGGCTTCAAACTTATACTACTAACACCGATGGATTGTGGCAATGGCTTTTCGGAATGGATAATTATAGGGAGAATAATTTCGACTCATATCACAGGGCACAGGCGGAAATATTTCAAGTTAATTATGGGTTCTATTCCTCAACAGGGTTCAAAATCAAATTTCAACAAAAAAAAATGGTTTTGGTTTATTCCTTATTGGGTGACAACCGGATGCAGCGATATTGCAGTAGGAATCGAAGAGCTTGAGGGGCAATTGACAATCAATGCTATTCCCAACAATTTTTTCGTACAATCATACGCTACATTTACCAATACTTTTCAAGGTATAATGAACCAGATGTTTTATATGGGCATGGGTAGTCCTAAGTTCCTTACCGACTGGGCTAATTGGGGTGTTGATCAAATGCTCAACTTCATTGTTGGCACAAATGGGAATATTGATAATTGGAAGATCAATCCATACCAATACACGACAAACCTAACAAAGGATGCCATATATGCGGGGCTTAATGCTTTGACAGGCTGGGCGATTTTTAATCCGATTCATAAAAATATTGTGCCTTCTGACCCAAAGGTTGCGTACCTTTTCTACGGACAACCGGGAGGGACACAGACAAGAAGCTATGTACAGGGACTCAGAACGTACGGGCCCGGCTCCTCTAAGGTGATTTATTTCCACCAAGCTGGGGGCTTTTCCATATCATGGGGTGGAACTGCCGGATTTGCAGTAGGCCCATTTCTTCCATCAGAATTTAACATTGTATCCGCTAAGATGTTTGGCGCTGTAAAATGGAATGGACAATGGAGAGGTATTCG
>JAIRUB010000060.1 GCA_031254635.1 Prevotellaceae bacterium
AATTACCGTCATAAGGCTCTTGCTTTCTACGCCAATGCATTTTACGGCAATGGAAAATCATATATGGATGATGAGGGTGTTATTTTTTATCCCGCATTAAAATAGGATAGTAAAGGCGATTACAGGAGCAGTTCTAATTCTTTTAATTCTAGAGTAGGGTTCGATGTCAATATTTATGATAATTGGACGATAGGCGCACAGTACATAAGCAGTTTAGGTGGCACAATTTCTAACAATAGTAGTAGTATTGCCTTGTTCGATATTACCAACAACAGCGATGCCGGGTTAATCACTACCAAGACCCATGGGGAATCAAGCTCCAATATGCATTCGGGGAACGTTCATTCCACTGTACGATTAGATTCTTTAGGTCGAAAAATAAATTTTGACTTTGACATACTGACTTTTAATGCCAACTCCGATGCCATTTATAAATCGAACACTAATGGTTCAACGGATATTCAAATACCTAATGGATTTGCAAGCGCCGATAATATTCTCGACAGAAAAATAACCAACTATGCCGCACAGATAGACGTTGAACATCCCATTAAAAAATTCAATTTAAACTATGGCGTAAAACTTTCGTTTACCCATACCGATAACAACATACAAGTACACGACCTTAGTTCCGGGACAGCCGTAAAAGATACTAACCAAACCAATAAATTTCTCTATGATGAAAATGTTCAGGCTTTTTATGTTTCAGGAAGCACACAGTTAGGCAAATGGGGAATACAATTAGGTTTGCGGGCAGAGAATACACAATTTACGGGCAATTCCGTAACAATGGATTCCTTATTCAAGAAGTCTTATTTCGAAATTTTTCCCACTGCGTTTTTTATTTATACTCCAAACGCAGCAAATATTTTTTATGCTGAATACAGTCGAAGAATTAATCGCCCGGGCTTTTCTCATTTAAATCCTTTTCGTTCCTATTCAAGTCCGTATTATTATTTTGCAGGAAACCCCGAACTACGCCCTATGTTCATCGATAACTTAACAATAGGCTATGTTTACAATTACCAGCTTCAAGTTGCCTTTGACTATTCAAGAGATAAGGACAACTTTGGCGGAGGAGTAGTCATACTTGGTGAAGACGGATACACACAGGTAGGCACACGATTGAATTATATTGACGGTTACAGCATAGGTGGAAGAATAGCTCATGTTTTTAATAAATTAAGTTGGTGGATGAGTCAAAATACTGTTAGTGCATATTATCAACATTCCGAGTCAAAAATTTATCCGCTTACGCCAAAATACTCCGATGGCTATGGGGTATCTTTTTACACAAATAATATTTTTTATTTCAACCAAAAACAAACCTTATCCGCAGGTTTTGATTTCTCTATTACTCCGGCAAAACATTCAAATTTAAGTTACCATTATACAGAGAAAAACTTGAACGCCTTTGTTAAAGCGCTGTTTTTTGACAAGAAATTTTCGGTTACTCTTACAGCAAACAACCTGTTGCGAGAATACTCATTTAACTGGCGCGGCGAGTCGAACGGAATTTTACTATACTCTAAGGCACGCTATAACCCGAGGTTTCTCAGACTGTCGGCTTCCTACAGTTTTGGCAGCAGGAAAGTGAATGTAGCACAACATAAGGTAAGCAACGAAGAAGAAAGAGGAAGATTAAATTAATAAAGAATACAAAATGAATAAACCATAAAAAATAGTAAGTAGAATATGAAAAAAATATTTGTGTTATCAGTCATCGCTTTATTAAGTGCAGTTCTTTATGCCGGCGAACCATTCGCAAAACACACATTCCCATCGGCATCCATTACGGCGTTGGAGGTAAATAACATCGCGGGGAACATTACCTTGACCGGTACTGCAGGCGACAAGGCTACTGTGGAGGTATTTGTCAGCGGTAATAACCGAATGAATGATAATAGTATCAAAGAAATGCTTAATGAGTACTATACTATTGACGTTCATGTTGCCAAGGAGAAATTGTTTGTTGTGGTTAAGCATAAAAAGCAATTTAGTGGACAACAGGAATTAAGCATATCTTTTAATATCAGTGTTCCGGGGCAGGTATCCGGGAAAATAAGCAGTGCCAGCGGGCATATTCTAATCAGTGAAACTTCTGGCGATTTATACTTCACTACAGCCAGTGGTCATTTGGTTGTTGACCGCGTTTCTGGAAAAATTTTCGGAAGTACTGCCAGTGGAAACATTAAGCTGACAAATTCCACAGACAATGTATCTCTAAGCACTGCCAGTGGGAACATCCAAGCGAGCAACTGCGAAGGAAGTATCAGTTTGGCTACAGCCAGCGGAAATGTTGTGGCAGAGAACATCATCGGAGCTCTGAAGGCAAGATCAGCTATCGGAAATATCAAACTGAAAAATATATCGGGCAATCTGAAAATCATTGATGAAGGGGAAAGTAGTCGAAGAAGGAATATCAGAAGAAATATAGACGTAACCATGGAGTCTGTAAACGAATACGTTACTATTTCCAACAACAGCAGAAACGTAAATCTCACTTTGCCCGCCAATCATGACTATAATCTGAATATTAAAGCTGAGAAAGTAAAAACATCCGGCTTGAGAGATTTTCGCGGCAAAATGGATAGGGAAACGTTGAATGGAAGTGTTGGCAGCGGAGGTGCGAAAATAGAAATAAGCAGATCGCAGCAGGTAGGCCTGTCGTTCAAATAACTGAAAGCACCCACCTACGAGCTGTTTTGGATGGAATTTTACCACTCAAATATCTACACTAATCTTTCTTCAATTTCCTAATTCCAATTGATTTTTTATCAGATTAAAGTATTCTCCTTTGTTGGCTACAAGCTGAGAGTGTGTGCCTTTTTCGATGATTTGCCCCTTTTTCAACACAATAATTTGGTCTGCATTTTTTACGGTTGATAGCCGATGTGCAATGATAAGCACCGTTCTTCCAATGAAGAATTTCTGTAAATTGGCATGAATGTTTTTTTCATTTTCCGCATCAAGTGCACTTGTTGCTTCGTCCAAAAAAATAAATTGAGGGTTTTTATATAAGGCTCTCGCGATAAGAATACGTTGAGCCTCGCCCCCGCTTAGTTGAACCCCGGCATTACCTATTTTTGTGTCGAACTTCATCGGCAAATTTCCGATAAAATCTAAAATATTAGCAAGTTTGCAGACGTGAACTAATCGGTCAATATCTCTTTTTTCATCCGATATAGCAATATTTTCGGCTATTGTTTCGCTGAAAATTTTTCCATCCTGCAGCACAATACCACAATTATTCCTCCACTCGGTGGCAAAAACTTCGTTAATATTTTTATCATTCAAATAAATATTTCCGTGTTCAATAGGATAATATGCCAAAAGTAGTTTCATTAAAGTGGTCTTTCCACTTCCGCTTGCGCCAACAATGGCAGTAACGGTATCTTTTTTAATTGAAAAATCCACGTTTTGCAGTACATAAGGATTGTAGTTTCCAGGGTATTTAAACGACAAATTATTAATATGTATGCTGTCAATAGGGGTGTTTATGATATGATGTTTTTTCCCTGTATCCTCATCTTCATTGCGATGAATTTCATCAATACGCTCGTTGGCAATTTTTGCATCCTGCGCATCTTTAACAAAATAAATTAGGTTGTTAACCGGACCGACCAATTGCCCGATAACGTAAGAAACGCTTAACAGTACGCCTAACGACATTTGCTCGTTGATAATGAAGTAAGCGCAAACAGCTATAGAGATCAGTTCTTTGAATTTCGATAAAAAATTAACGCCAACCAATTGGTACATATTCAAAAACAAGGAGCGCAGTTCTAATGTATTCAGTCGCTCCTGTAATTTTGTAACTCGGTTAATGGTCTTATCCTGAGCATTGTTTATCTTAATCTCAGGCATATTCATAATAAATTCGTAAGTAATATTGTTATTTTCCGATTGTTTAAGAAATTTCGCATAGTCTAATACCGTTCTTTTGCGCAGGAACAAAAGCACCCACAATATTGACAGCACTGTTAATACCGAATAGATAAAAAATACAATTACATTGTAATACAAAAGTATCGAACCGAAAATTAGTATATTTAATACATTTAACATTAATTCAATACCTTTCCATGTAACAAATTGTTGAATGGTGCTTTGGTCTCCGATACGTTGTAATGTTTCGGTGTTTAAGCGTGTATCAAAAAAATTGACCGGTAATTTGATTAATTTTTTCAGTAGCGACTATTTTAAATCAATGCTCAGGATAAAATTAAATTTTGTTAAAATTAAATTGCTAAAAAAATTAGAGATAAAATAAGAAATAAATAAAACAAATTGAGCCGACAGAAAATACATCACAGTATCAATTTGTTTTGAACTAATCCCGCTATCTATAACACGCTGAAAAATGAAAGGAATTGCCCAATTTGCCATTAGTCCCACAATTATTAGGGAAAATGCAAGCAGGTAATGTGATTTGTTTTTTTGTAAAAAGTTTTTTATTTGTGTATAAATTGGTAAGGCTCGCAACGGTTTACGAACAATATTCGGCAGATTGATTTCTTCAAAATTTTCATTTGGCTGTATGGCTATAGCTATCCCTTTTTGATTGACTCCTTTCCATGCTGTTTCAAAATCATCTTTACGAAGCCTTACACGCCCATAGGCAGGGTCTGAAAGATGGGACAAATTATCGCTTTTTCGTTCAGAAACACCCTCATACACCAAGAAGTGCTCTTGTTTCCAATGTAAAATAACAGGAAAAGGAAAGGTTTTTAATTCTTCGGTGGT
The DNA here is from genome assembly GCA_031254635.1 of Prevotellaceae bacterium. Classification (GTDB taxonomy): domain Bacteria; phylum Bacteroidota; class Bacteroidia; order Bacteroidales; family UBA932; genus UBA932. The sequence continues at coordinate 4,747 of JAIRUB010000060.1, forward strand.
TAATTTTAAAACTTTAGCATTAAAGCCCATTTTAGTAGCGTTGTCCGCAATATCTCGCGCTGTAACCCCTATCCTTGTGAACTCAAAGAGTTGCTTAACTTGTCGTAGATGATATTTTTTTCCAAAAAAACTTGCTACCATAGCAAGGCAAGCCGCGCCACAATCAGTGCTTGTCAGCTGATGATAAAAAGTGGTTTTATGCGGTTTCATTTCCAAGCATTATTACATCAACCATTGCTTTTACCACCTTGTCTTTTTCGGTTTCCTTAAAAGAATGAACACAATAATCATGCTTACCCAAATGCTCTAATGCTTTTTGAGAGCAGGCTCCATTGCAGACAGGCAATAACCTGCAAAGCAAACAAGGCTTGTTATTAAACTTAACTTTCATCCTGCGTTCAAGTTCATTGTTTTCCCAAACAATTTCGCCCTCGTTCGTTAGATAACCCTCTCTACTCGCTGTCGTAAAATCCCTTGCAGTATACTTAAATACATCTCCATTATAATTAATTACCGCACTGTTTCGTTTATCGGCATAACAGGAGCCTCTGACGGTGTCATTACAGTAATTGCTGCTTTTTACATTATACCCTTTTTTCCTTATTATTTCCACATTTCTATTGACAACAACATCTATATCATCAAACTTGCTGTTTTGCCAAACTCTGTGAAAATCAATTATTAAATGTTCTTTTTTCATTTTTTCCTCTATACTCGACAAATCTTCTGCAATTTTATGGGTATCTTCTATGTTCTCATCTGCATAATTAATTCTGACTCGGACAAACATTTCATTGACTACCAATTTTTTAATATTGTTTAAAATAGTACTATACGAGCCTTTTGTAGGAGAAATAAAACGAACCTTATCATGATTTTCGCGATAGCCATCAAAGGTGATTTGGAAATGCGGCTTTAGTTTTTTTTCCTTGAAGTAGCTTAAAAGCCTGTCATTTATCAAGTATCCATTGGTGGAAAATCCAATACCGAACTGTTTATTGAATTTATTCATTATGAGAACGAACTCATCAATAACAGGGATTACATTTTTTTGAAAGAAAAGCAATGGTTCCCCGCCAAAGAACGACAAATTAACCTCTTCCAATTCTTCATTTTGCCCTATCTTTAAAATGAGCTTATGAACCCTGTTGATGATGTCTGCATTCATTTTTGATTGTTTCACATGTGTCTCATAACAGTACCAACATTTAAAGTTGCAATTCATGGTAGGATTTACGGTTAGCTCATATTTCTTTTTATTCTCATCAATAGTGTAAACTGTTTTTTTTATTTCTGCTATTTCATCTATATCATTTTTAACGAGAAAATTATTTTCCAATAAATAGTTGCAGAAATCGGGGTGTATATTCATTAAATTATCTATTCCATTTTGTGTTTCCTGCACCAAAATATTTTTAAGTTCCGGTTCTAAAAAAACAACTTTTCTTTCGAATGTATTACACAATGCAAATTTATTGTTGTATGGAATTATGGCATTAAACTGGCTGTATTTCATTTGTTTAGGTTTGTTTATGTTATTATTTTAAATAAGGCTATCCCTTTGAAAGAATAGCCTTACGATGTGCGAATTATTTTTCAAAAAACATACTACTTTTCTGCTTCCTTGATGGTTTCCGCTTCCGTTGGTTGAGTACCGCAGCCGGCAACAGTATTGCATTGGTTTACAGTACATACGCATACTTTTGTAAAGTTGAGACTAATGAAACCGCCCGTATAAGCATTGTCCTCATAAGCCACAGAAAAACCACCTTTTAGCAAGGTATTTCCATTTGAATCTAAAGTTTCAAATTTCGCAACATCAAAACTTTTTGTTTGTTTAATTTCGTTTTTCATCGTAATTAATTTTAATTGTTAATTTTTTTAAATATTAAAACCGTTTCTTTTGCGTTGCGCACCACAAAATACTTTGATTTTTCACGGTACAAAGATAATTTCTACTTCTGTGCCATTATACCATAAAAAGTTTTAAAATCAACAACATATCGTATAAAACACATTATATAGTATAGCTTTTGTTGTTATGTAAAAAACAATTACCTTTGTACAATGTTTAAATAATTGATTTATGGCATCATTAGGCACCAAATTACTAAACTTACGGAGGCAGCACCGACTATCACAAACAGAAATTGCCGAAGCGTTAGATGTTTCACAAAATGCATATAACTAAGTGGGAAGCGGACAAATGCAAACCTTCGGCGGATAATTTGCTCAAAATTTCACAATATTACAAAATTGATATTGTTGAACTAATTGATGATAAAGAGAAAATTACACTGTCAAACAATGAAATAAAAGGTGAAAATAATATCATTGCCAACACTATCCCCACCATCAATATTCAACCCTCTGCAGCATTAATGGAACGAGTATTTCAAATACAGGAACAAATTGCAAACCTCTTGGGGGCACAGTTTCGTTTGATAGAAGAACTGTTAAAGAAAAATAGTTAAACTTAGCGCTACTGCAAACAAAAGATGCGGATTTAATGATCATTTTAGCAAATTCAGACTGCAAAGATAGGGAAAATAAGTGAATAAATGAGTAACTGAATAACTGAATTATTGCTACCTTTGCAATATGAAAAAAGGGGAAATAACTGCCGGTATTAATCTATCGGAATTGCTCGACAAGGCTAAACAAGCTATGGAAAGCGGTTTGCCCGACAATTATTGGCTTACTGCCTAAATTAACGAAATTAAAACCAATGCAAGCGGGCATTGTTATTTATCTTTAATAGAAAAAGAAGAAGATGGCGACCGTTTGAAAGCCAAAGTCGCCGCCACGGTTTGGGCTTCGGCTTTCCGTATGATTAAGCCTTATTTTGAAAGTAGTACAGGGCGTCCCTTCTCTGCCGGACTAAAAGTCTTGGTAAAGGCAAGCATTCAGTTTCATGTATTGTATAGAATAAGCCTGAATATTGTTGATATAGAGCCGTCCTACACTGTGGGCAGCATGGCGCTGCAACGCCGCAATACCATCGCCCAACTGCAAAGCGAAAGAGTGTTTGATATGAATCGTGAGTTGGAGTTTCCCCTGTTGCCGCAACGTATTGCTGTAATCTCATCGGAACAGGCGGCTGGGTATCAGGACTTCATTCACCATTTGTATGACAGTGATTCCGGTTATGCCTTTGCTGTAACCCTTTTCCCATCATCGGTACAGGGCGTTGCTGCGGTTACTGAAATTATAGCTGCGCTTGATGCCATTCATAACTGTCAGGAGGCTTTTGACGTAGTGGCTATTATTCGTGGCGGCGGCGCTACAGCCGACCTGATATGCTTCGACGACTATTCCTTAGCCGCCCACGTAGCCCAATTCCCCTTGCCCATACTCACCGGTATCGGGCACAATAAAGATGAGAGCGTAGTTGATATGGTGGCGCACGAATCGCTAAAAACCCCCACTGCCGTTGCCGACTACCTCATTGATTGCTTGAGTTCGCAAGAAGCCGAATTGGAAGCGCTCGGCGAAATTATAGAAAACATTGCTCTCGCCGTGTTGAATAAAGAACAACATACGCTTTCCTTACTGAAACAAGAACTTGCCATGCACAGCCAACAGCACTTGCAACAGGAACAGTTTAAGTTACAACTCTACGCCAACGACCTGCAAAGCTACAACCCGTATAACGTGCTGGCGCGTGGTTATGCCGTAATAAGGCAACAAGGAAAAGCGCTCACCGACCCTACCGCTATTCTCCCGCAGGACGAAATGGAAATTACCCTGCACAAAGGGAAGTTTACAATTACAAATTATAATTTACAAACGAATAAGGATTAGATATATGGCTACGAAGAAAAACAATGCCACCATAAGCTATCAGTCGGCTAAAGCTGAATTGGAAACTATTGTCAACAAACTGAAAAGCGGCACAGCCGACATTGACAGCCTATCGGTAGAGATGAAACGTGCCAAAGAATTATTGGCATTTTGCATGGAGCGCCTGCGGCAAGTGGAGGAGGAGTTAAGAATTGAAACTTGAGAATTAATACCCCTTCCCGCTTATCCTCAAAGTTTCATACCGTATTGGTGCATTTTGTTGTATAGGGTTTTGCGGTCAATCTGCAAGATGCGGGCGGCTTCGGTTTTATTTCCATTGGAACGGCGTAGCGCAGTTTCTATCAATTCCTGCTCATTTTTAGGGTGCAAAGGTTTGCCAAACTCCGCACGATTTTTTAGGGAGGGAGCCGATAAGAGCGGCAAATTGTCAGGGGTAATAATATCGCCTGTTGTGAAAAGCGCTGCACGCCTTATCACATTACGTAATTCACGCAGGTTTCCATTCCATGAGTAGCCGTCTAATAGCTGCAAGGTTTCTTCGGAAATGCCTTGAATAGTTTTTCCTAATTCCTCATTTGCTTCCTGCAGAAAATGCGCTGCAAATAAGGGGATATCATCTTTACGTTCACGCAGGGGCGGCACGGTTATCGAAAATTCGTTCAAACGGTAATACAGGTCTTCGCGGAATCGTCCGTTGGCAATTGCCTGCTCCAAATCCTCGTTGGTAGCCACGATAATCCGAACGTCCACGGAAATATCGGAAGCTGCTCCCACAGATCGCACTTTTTTTCTTGTAGCGCCCTCAACAGTTGCATCTGTACTTCGTAGGGGAGGTTGCCCACCTCGTCAAGAAAAATCGTGCCACCGTCAGCCTGTTCAAAAACGCCCTTTTTATCAGCAATGGCTGAGGTAAAAGAGCCTTTCAAGTGACCGAACAGTTCGCTGGGCGCCAACTCGCGCGACAGCCCTCCGCAGTCCACCGCAATAAAGGGAGCGTTACGCCAGTCGCTCAATTCGTGAATCTGACGGGCAACATATTCCTTACCCGTTCCGCTTTCGCCAAAAATCAATACCGACATACGTGTAGGAGCTACCATCTGCACCATTTCCAATAATTGCCTTGCAACACGATTTTTCCCCACCACCATACCGTAATGTGATGTTCTTTCTTTAAAAATTGTCGGAGGCGCATCTTTGGCTTGGACTGCCTGTTCTATTTTCTGTTTAAGGATAGACGGGTTTACAGGTTTTTCTAAGAAATCGAAAGCCCCAAGTTTAATAGCCGATACAGCGCTTTGTATATCCGCATAACCTGTCATAATAATTACGGGAAGCGTTGCCTGCCGCTCTTTTATCCATGCCAGCAACATAATACCATCGCCATCGGGTAAGCGAAGGTCGGTCAACACCAAACAAAAGTCGTTTTTTTGTAGTGCTTTTTTTGCCTGCTCCATACTCGACAACAATAACGCTTCAAAACCGTTTTTGTAGAACCAGTTTTTCAACATATCGCCAAAGTCAGCATCATCTTCTACAATAAGAATCTTGCACATTGCTCCTGATTTAACGTGCAAAGATACATTTTTTTTAGCTGATTTCAGCAATTTTTAACAACTATTAGGCTTCTTTATAGGGTTCTATATGTATAATTACGTGAGTAGTAGTGCCATAATAATTTTTTAGCCTCATTTCTATTTCCGTAATTATTTGGTGCGCTTCTTGAAGCGGAATAAGACCGTCCATTCTGATGTGAAATTCAATGGCGTAAGCCTCTCCTATCTTTCGGGTACGCAGGTTATGCAGGTCGCTTACCTGTTCAAATTCACCCACTATATTTTCTATTTCCCGCTCTATCTTTTCGGGCAATGACCTTTCCATTAGTTCATCCATGCAGGGTTTCATCAGGCGCAGGGCAACCCACACAATAAAGAAACTTACGATCAAAGCCGCGATGGGGTCTAAAACCGTCCATTTTTCGCCCAGCAGTATAGCCCCTCCAATACCAATAGCCACGCCTATGGACGAGAGCCCGTCGCTGCGGTGGTGCCATGCGTTGGCAACAAGCGCGGCCGAGTGCAGTTTTTTCCCGCCAACAACGGTGTACCAATACAGTACTTCTTTCAACACAATGGACACAAGGGCTGCGGCTAAGGCTAAAACTCCCGGCGAGGGTAAAACTTCGCCTTGAATTACACGTATAATATCGCTTACCCCGTTCCACGCAATGCCTGCGCCCACCAGCAGCAAGATAAGTCCGATGATAAGCGTGGCAAAGGTTTCAAATTTTCCATGACCGTATTTATGGTTTTTATCCTTGGGCTTGTTGGCAATGCGTACAAAAATCAGAATAATGAAATCGGTAACAAAATCGGACAGGGTATGAACTGCATCGGCAATCATAGCCGCACTATTGCCCACTACGCCTGCAACGAATTTAAATACCAACAGGATGCAGTTCAACACCGCGCCCACAATGGTTATCTTGTAAATTCCCCTTTCACGTTGTTTTGTAGGTATATCGCTCATAATCGAATGAAAATGTTTTGCAAAGGTAATAACTTTCCCCCAACTTTCTATCTGAAAGTTGCATTTGTTAATTGAAAGTATGTATCTTTGTTTTCTAATCACAATTTAAGGCTATGACGCTAACAAACTTATATGAGCAAATCCTTTTGAAACGTAGTTTTTTGTGCGTGGGATTAGACACTGAGACGGAAAGGTTGCCCGCACATCTGCACAAATCTGCCGAACCTTTATTTGATTTCAACAAGGCAATTATTGATGCCACAGCCGCGTATGCCGTAGCCTACAAGCCTAATCTGGCTTTTTATGAGGCAGCAGGCGCCTCCGGCTGGCTTCAATTGATGAAAACCGTAGCTTATATCAGGCAGTGCCACCCGAAAATCTTCATCATTGCCGATGCTAAACGTGGCGATATCGGCAACACCTCAAAATTATATGCTGAAACTTTCTTCAAAAATATGGACGTGGACGCGGTAACGCTCTCGCCCTACATGGGGCGCGACACCGTTGACCCATTTCTTCGTTACGAGGGAAAATGGGCAATACTGCTTGCGCTGACTTCCAATCCCTCGGCAGCCGATTTTGAATTAACCGAAGAGGCGCACACAGGCAAAAAGTTGTATGAAAAAGTGATAACTACCTCTATGCAATGGGGTACTGCCAACAACCTGATGTATGTGGTGGGAGCAACCCAAGCCGCTATGTTGGAAAATATTCGAAAAATCATACCCGACCATTTTCTTTTAATCCCGGGGATAGGGGAGCAAGGCGGCAGTCTTGAAGAAGTGGCTAAATACGGCATGAACAAATACTGCGGTCTATTGGTCAACTCCTCGCGGGCTATCATTTATGCCGACAACAGCGAACAGTTTGCCGAAGCCGCAGGAGCGCAAGCCCGCGAACTGCAGCAGCAAATGGGGAGGCTGCTGTGAGGGGTGACGGGTACAAGGTAAAGGGTGAAAAGTAAAGCCAATTTAAGAATTTAAAGATTTAAGAATTTAATAAACAATGAATATGCACTCGTCACTTCGGAAACATATCGCAGAACTGGAGCGCAGCGGCGAACTCGTCCGCATCAAGGAATTTGTTGACCCTGTATTGGAAATGGCTGAGATTGCCGACCGTATGGCGAAAAGTCCTAAGGGCGGAAAAGCGTTGCTCTTCGAAAATACCGGCACCGATTTCCCTGTGTTGATGAATATGATGGGCTCCGAACAACGGATGTGCCGTGTGTTGGGCGTAAGCAACTACAACGAAATAGGGCAACGCATTGATAATTTATTTAATGCCCTGTTATCGCCCAAGCAAGGGCTGTGGGATAAATTAAAACTCCTGCCCACCTTGAAACAAGCCTCCCAATGGATGCCGCGGGTAGTTCGTAAACGCGGCGCTTGTCAGGAGGTGGTAATGAAAGAGCCTCAGCTCTCGCAATTATCCATTCTGCAATGCTGGCCCCACGATGGCGGTCGGTTCATTACCCTGCCCATGGTACACACCAAAGACCCGACTACAGGAATGCGCAATCTTGGCATGTATCGTATGCAGGTCTTTTCAGATACCACTACCGGTATGCACTGGCATAAACATAAGACAGGGGCAAGACACTTTAATGAGTTTAAGGAAATGGTACAAGGTAAAAGGTACAAGGTAAAAGGTAAAAACCTTTCACCATTTCACCCTTTACCTTTTACCCGTTTCCCTGTGGCGGTGGCGCTGGGCGGCGATTCCATCTATAGTTTCTGCGCCATTGCGCCTATGCCCGACAATATGGACGAATATCTTTTAGCCGGCTTTCTGCGTAACAAAACGGTGGACTTAGTGCCCTGCCTCACTCAGCCCTTAGAAGTACCCGCCGATGCCGACTTCATTATCGAGGGATATATTGATGTAGAAGAACCCTTAGTAATCGAAGGTCCTTTCGGCGACCACACGGGGTTTTATTCTTTTGCCGACAAATATCCGCTCTTTCATGTTACTGCCATCACGCATCGCCGCGATGCTGTGTATCCGGCTACCGTGGTCGGGATTCCCCCACAGGAAGATGCTTATGTTGGACAAGCCATCGAGAAAATTTTTCTGGCGCCTATCCGCTTAACCATAGCGCCTGAAATACGAGATATTCATATACCTTTTGAGGGAGTTGTGCACAATATTGTATTGGTGAAAATCAACCAACAATACGAAGGGCAGGCTATAAAGGTGGCTCATGCCTTGTGGGGCGCGGGACAAATGATGCTCAACAAAATAATGATTGTTATTGACGAAAATGTTCCGCTTAACGATTATCAAGCCGTGATGCAGCTTGTAGCAAAACATTATCGCCCCGAGCAGGACACTTACTTCAGTCGCGGTCCCTTGGATATCTTAGACCATTCCACCGTCACTACCGGCTTTGGCGGAAAAATGTGCATTGATGCCACAAGAAAAATGGAGAATGGAGAATGGAGAATGGAGAATGAAATGTTCCAACAACCCAACGTCATTGCGAGGAGGTCGCAGACCGACGAAGCAACCCCGCCACTTACAGGTAATCTTAATTCGAACATCACCTTTCTCTTCGACAAAGAAGTTGACACCTCCGACTTTTCCACCTGCGCATGGCTGCTCGGCAATAATGTTGACCCTGCCCGCGACTGCAAGATTGAAAACGGAAAACTTATCATTGATGCGCGCAGCAGAGGCAAGGCTCCGCGCTGGCCCAACATCGTTTGTATGGATACCGCCACCATAGCCGCAATAGATAAAAAATGGGACAAATTAGGATTAGGACCTCTTCTCTCATCTCCATCAATAAAATTCCAAAGATTAGTGCGAGAAGGAGGAGCGGAGGTAATGAACAATGAATAATGTGAAAGGGTACAAGGTTAAAAGGTGAAGGGTGAAGGGTGAATGGGTATTTTCGTAACAAACCATTCAAATACTGATTGCATAATTGATACTTCATTCTCGTCAAAAAGTGAAACTTCCACTTTCAACAAAGCTCTTCCTCTTTTACTCAATGCTTCAAGAATTTCTGTTTTTTCAGTTTCCAAGAACTTTGCTTTGGAAAAAACAACTCCTGTTGCTGGTTTCTTGTACTTGGTCTCTACTTTTCTAACCACAGGGACAATGTCTGTCAATTCCGAAAATTCGTTTAATAAAAACTGTCCGCTGCTCGCTTCCGCCAACGAAAACAAGGCGCTTGCGTGTACCGTATTCAAATGGTTTCGATATTCAAAACGGTCTTCTAACATAAGAAGAAACTCGGTTCTGTCAGACATTTTCAGTCCGATAAAATTATTGAATGGTAATTGTGTAAGGCAGTACATTTTTATCTTTAATATTTAAAGATTTGACCTTTCTAATTGAGATATAGTTTCTTTTATAGGTTTTAAACCGTTCTCACTTGCGTTAATTCCCGCCTTGTATCTTACCCGCCATAGCCACAGCCAAGGCATCATAAGCGGCAGCCTTATCAGGGGTTAATTTTCCCTGCGCTTCTGCCACCGGCGCTACCAAGGGCAATTTCGATGCCTCGGCAAAGGCTTGCAGCGCTTTCGAGCCTGCGCCGTTCCAACTCGAAGAACCGAAAATTCCCAACTCTTTATTTTTGATGCTTATATGCAATAGTTCATTACAGAGTTGGCTCATCATCGGGTGCATCTCGCTATTATAAGCGCAACTACCCAAGATGAGTCCTTTATATTTCCAAATTTCGTTAATCAAAAACGATACGTGGGTCTTCGATACATCAAATACCCGAATATCGCGAACTCCTTGCTCTGCCAAGCGCCGTGCTACGTAGTCCGCCATCTGCTCGGTGTGCCCGTACATGGAGGCAAAGGCTACCACCACGCCGGGGTCCGATTCATGACGACTCCACTTGTCGTACAAATTAATTACCTTCGATGATTCGCTGCGCCATATAGGTCCGTGGGTGGAGCAGATGATACGCACAGGCGTTCCTTTCAATTTAGTCAGGGCTTTTTGCACCATGCCGGAATACTTGCCTACAATGTTGGAGTAGTAACGCCGCATTTCACTTTCATAAAAATCGAAATTAATTTCGTCGTCAAAAATGCCGCCGTCGAGCGTTCCGAAAGAGCCAAAAGCATCGGCTGAAAAGAGGATTTGCTCAGTAGTATCGTAGGTTACCATAGTTTCGGGCCAATGCACCCAAGGCGTCAGTACAAACTGCAATTTGTGGTGCCCGAGGTCTAAAGTACCGCCATCGGTCACTTCTATTAAATTGTCGGTAATACCGAAAAATCCCTCTAATATTTTAAAGGTTTTATTATTACCAACGATTTTCAACTCCGGGTAATAAGCAACTAAAGCTCCGAGCATACCTGCGTGGTCGGGCTCCATGTGGTTAACCACCAAATAATCGAGCTTTCGTCCCTTGAGGTGGGCGGCGATACGCTCTATGTAATCGGCGGCAACCGTACATTCAATGGTATCAATCAAGGCTGTTTTTTCATCAACAATCAGGTAAGAATTGTAAGCCACTCCTTGCGGCAGGGGCCACATATTTTCAAACAAATGCTTGCGGCGGTCGTTAACGCCAAGGTAATATACCCTATCAGTAATCTTAATGGGAGAAATCATATATTTTTATTTATTTTTTAATCTACGAAGTTACGAATTTTTTAGGGAATTCACCTTAAAAATCAAAAACACATATAATAACTTAATATTCACTAAAATAAATAAATTTATATCAATAAAATTATATAAAATTGCACATTGAAAAGAGCATTTTTTTGAAAAAGTGTTGATTTTGTTGTGCAATTATTGTATCTTTGTAAAAAATAATTTCTTAGAAAAATGAAAACACTTTACCAGAAATTTGAAATACTTTTACAAAATACACCAACAGATTTTCAAAGATATCTATATAAGAAAGTAGCGTGGGAAAGTCGTATGGTTGGCATTATTGGTGCGCGTGGCGTGGGTAAAACCACAATGATTTTACAATATATTAAGCAAAATTTAAGCAACAAAAATACTTTGTATGTATCGGCAGACGATATGTATTTTGCTGAAAATCGGCTTGCTGATTTGGCTGATGAGTTTTATAAAAATGCAGGAGAATATCTGTTTATTGATGAAATCCACAAATATGCCGATTGGTCGCGCGAATTGAAGAACATTTATGATTCATTTCCCACATTGAAGATTATTTTTACAGGTTCATCGGTGTTGGATATTATTAAAGGCTCTGCCGATTTAAGCCGCCGTGCTTTAATCTACAAATTACAGGGATTTTCGTTCCGTGAGTATTTGAAGTTTTTTCATAATTTCGATACGGAAATTTTTACATTGCAACAGATTATCAATAATGAGGTAAAACTTGCAAAAATCAAGCACCCGCTACCACTATTTAACGACTATTTGAAACGCGGCTACTATCCCTTTGGGCTCGAAGACGAAATGAATTTACGCTTGGGGCAAATTATTGTGCAGACACTTGAAACGGACATTCCGCAATACGCTAATCTGAATGTGGGAACAAGTCGAAAATTGAAACGCCTGCTTGCCATTATTGCTGAAAGTGTACCGTTCAAACCGAATTTTACGAAAATAGCCGAAATGATTGATGTGAGCCGCAATTCATTGGACGATTATTTCTTGTTTATGGAGCAGGCGGGACTTATCAGTCAATTGCGTAACGAAACAAGCGGTATCCGCGGATTGGGAAAAGTTGATAAAATATACTTAGACAACACCAATATTATTTTCAATTTGGCAGGCGACAACTCAAATAGCGGCAATATTCGGGAAACTTTTTTCTTCAATCAGATGCGCGTAAATAATGCAGTAATATCTTCAAAAACGACTGACTTTGTTATTGGCAATTATAATTTTGAAGTGGGAGACAAAAACAAGCAGCAAAAGCAGATAAGAAAAGAAGGTAAGTCGTTTGTAGTAAAAGACGACATAGAATTTGGTTATCTCAATGTTATTCCGCTTTGGGCTTTTGGGTTAAATTATTAAAACATTCGCATAAACTCATCTTCCCCAATAATCTTCACGCCTAATTTTTCGGCTTTTTGGAGTTTGGAGCCACCTTTATCACCTGCCAAAAGGTAGTGGGTGTTGGGCGAAACAGCGCTATTTACCGTGCCGCCGTGCTGCTCAATCAGCGCCTTAAAATCATCGCGCGGACGGCTGAGGCTGCCCGTAATCACAAAGGTCTTGCCCGACAAGGCGTCTGACAGTTGCTCCTTAGCCTCGGCTACCATCTGTACACCCGCCTGTCGCAAAGCCTCTACCAATTGGCGATTGCTCTCGTCGGCAAAATAAGCCATAACACTTTTTGCAATGCGCTCGCCCACCTCGTCAACAGCCAACAACTGCGCCTCCGTAGCGTTAGCCAAGGCATCAATGGACAGCAAGGCGTCGGCAATTTTCTTGGCGGTAGTCTCGCCAACGTAGCGAATGCCTAAGGCATACAGCACTTTTGCAAAAGGAATTTTTACCGACTCAGCTATACTTTTCACTAAATTCTCAGCCGATTTTTCGCCCCATTTGTCGAAATATTGCAAATCTTCTTTTTTTAATTTGTACAGGTCGGCGGCATTTTTAATCAGACCTTTGTTGAACAAGAGTTCTACGGTGGCTTCTCCTGCCGTTATATTCATAGCCTTTCGACTTATAAAATGTTCTATCTTCCCTAAAATTTGCGGCGGACAATGCGCATCGTTCGGACAATAATGCTTTGCCTCTCCCTCGTCGCGTTTCAACTCCGCACCACATTCGGGGCAGTGGGTAATATAGCTGAAAGGCTCGCTGTTGGGCGGGCGTTGCACTATGTCCACGCCTACTACTTTCGGAATAATTTCACCGCCCTTTTCTACCAACACCTTATCGTGCAAACGAATGTCGAGTAAGGCGATTTGGTCGGCATTGTGCAGCGAGGCACGTTTAACGGTGGTGCCTGCCAATTGCACTGCTTGCAGGTTAGCCACAGGGGTAATTGCCCCCGTGCGCCCAACTTGAAAATCTACCGACAACAATTCGGTTACCGCCTGCTCTGCCTTGAATTTAAAAGCCGTTGCCCATCGGGGCGATTTTGCCGTCATACCCAAGCGGCGTTGCTGTGCGTAAGAATTTACCTTGATAACCACGCCATCGGTGGCGTAGGGCAAGGTTTTCCGTGCATCTTCCCAATGGTGGATATAGTCAAAAATTTCATCTATATTTGTACATTTTTTATAATACTCCGACACCTGAAAACCCCATTGCTGTGCATATTTCAAGCTGTCGTAATGCGTTTCAAAGGGCAAATTTTCGCCCAATAAATGATAGAAAAAACAGTCCAAGCCACGAAAGGCAACCTCTTTGCTGTCTAAGAGTTTCAACGAGCCTGCCGCAGCATTGCGGGGATTGGCAAAGGGCTGTTCGTCATTTTTCTCACGCTCGCTGTTCAGCCTTTCAAAGGCTGCAAAAGGCATAAATATCTCGCCGCGAATTTCAAACTCACGAGGATAATCCTTGCCCTGCAATTGCAAGGGGATACTTTTGATGGTGCGCACATTCAGCGTAACATCATCGCCACGCTCCCCATCGCCACGTGTAACTGCCTGATGCAAAATGCCGTCAATATATGTAAGACCGATAGCCGTACCATCGAATTTCAATTCACATACATATTCGGGCTCGCTATCTAAGGTTTTGCGCACACGATTGTCGAACTCACGCAGTTCTTCTACGGAGTAGGTATTGCCAAGCGACATCATCGGGTACTTATGCGCCACTTGCACAAAAGCCTCCGTAATATCGCTGCCCACTCGTTGCGTAGGCGAATCGGACACCTGTAACGAGGGATATTTTTTTTCAATGGCAATCAAATCCTGTAAGAGAATATCATATTCAAAGTCGCTGATAATCGGCTGATTCAGCGCATAATACTGATGATTATGTCTATTGATTTCCTCACGCAGTTGCGCAGCACGTTGTGTAGCTTCTTTTAAGTTCATAGGAACAAATCCTTCTCAATGTGTTTTATTGCTTTGTCGAAATCCGATTCAAAAAGGCGGTCTTGAATGGGACGATATTTTTCAAATTCATTTTCTAAATAACCATTAACAATGCGCCCAAGTGATTCTAATTCGCTTCCTGTTAAATAATTTTTTGCTATTGATACATCTGTTTTTACGATTTTCCCTTTCGGCGATTTTTCCCACGATATTAAGCCCATATTCTCTTTTGTGTGGTCGGCACGTTTATAAATCAATTCGGCGGAAGTGTGTTTGTGAACAGCGTAGTGCATTTTGTTTTGAATTTTTGCAAAAAACTCTTTTGTTATGGGCGATTCTGAATTATAATCCCTTGCCGTGGCATAAATATCAGTAATTTTCTGATAAAAACGGCGTTCCGATAAACGAATTTCACGAATTTCCGATAAAAGTCGTTCAAAATAATCTTCGCCAAGAAATGTGCCGTTTTCCATTCGCTTTTTATCAATCAC
>JAIRUB010000065.1 GCA_031254635.1 Prevotellaceae bacterium
TGCGACGACTTGATGAAAAACGGTCAGAGTCCTAACGGTACTCAACGCTGGTTTTGCAAAGGATGCAGGAAATACTTTCAGCGATTTTTCACACATAAAGGGCGCTTACCTGAGGTAAAGGGAAAGATTTTATCAATGACTACTAATGGCAGTGGCAAACGGGATAATGTAACATGCGAAAAGCTACTTGAAAAAATGAAACATTTTCCGATAAGAAGCTACAGTACGGATAATTGGGAATCATATTCAAGCCTGCTACCTGCTGAAAAACTATATGCTTCTCAAAAAACGAAGAAGTACATGATAAACTGATAGGGATATATATCGAAAAGCATTATTTCAAAACAGGAAAATATTATTAATTCAGCTGTTTTGAAACACTACCCTTTATTTTTCATATAACCAAATGGTTTGGAACCTTTAGGTTTGAAGCTAAAATAAATCACAAATATACAACACCTTGCACCCTCACTTTGTTTTCTTCCGCACTCGTGAAGTGGGAATGTTCAACTGTTCACGGTATTTGGCAATTGTGCGACGGGCGAAGGTAAAACCACGTTTCTGCATCATATCAGCCAACTCTTCGTCCGACAAGGGCTGCGACTTATCTTCCTCTTCAATGAGTTCTACAAGAATTTTTTTAACATTACGGATTGACATTTCTTCTCCGGATTCACTGGTAGCTCCCTCCGAAAAGAAATGCTTGAGCGAAAATATGCCGAAATGGGTTTGAATATATTTGCTTGCTGCCACCCGTGAGATAGTCGAAATATCAAGCTTTGCTACTGCGGCGATATGCTTCAGCGCCATAGGTCGCAGCAGGTTCTCATCGCCCTCTCTGAAATAATCGCTCTGATAATCGAGAATAGCCTGCATGGTGTGCATCAAAGTGTCGTGCCGTTGTTTCAAGGCATCAATAAACCATTTTGCCGACTCTATCTTCAGTCGGAGAAAGATTACCATTTCTTTATCCTGTCTGGTTTTAGCCTTTTCCTCGCGTTGCAGCATATCCTGATAACGTTGGTTAATACGCAGATCGGGAATCGTATAACGTGGCATACTCAGTTGAAATTCGTCGTCTTTAATTTCTAATATAAAGTCGGGAATCACGTGATTCATCCTATCATCTACACTATCAATACCAGCGCCGGGTTTAGGGTTCAAGTGAGTAATAACATTCAATATTTCCTTGAAATTTTCGTCGCTTAGCTGTAGTTTTTCTTTTATTCGGTCGAAAGAGCGGTTGCTGAAATTTTCAAAATAATCTGAAAGTATAGTAAAGGCTATCTTTATTTCAGGCGTTTGCTCTTTGTTTTCCAATTGAATCAACAAACATTCCTGAAGATTGCGAGCTGCTACTCCTACAGGTTCAAAATGTTGAATTTCCTTTAAAATTGATTCCAACTCTTTATCCGAGGTTTCTATATTTAAATGGAAAGCAATATCATCAACTAAGGAAGAAAGGTCGCGGCGCAAATAACCGTCGGTATCCAAGCTGCGTATGATGAATAAAGCCAACGAAAACTGCTGCTCGTTTAAGCCGAGGTAGCCCAACTGCATTTCTAATTGCTCCTGCAAGGTTTCTTTGGCCGAGAGTGTAGGAAAACCGCTCAATGCGGAGGTCGAAGAAGAAAAGGAATTATAAGAACGTATTGATGATTCGCGACTGACATACTCGTCGATATTTATATTGCCCTCATTCTCATCGGTGGAAACTATTTCTTCGAGCGCAGGATTTTCTTCCAGTTCTTTCTCTACCCGCTGCTCTAACTGTAATACAGGCATTTGCAGCATACGAATTACTTGCACTTGTCGAGGCGACAATTTCTGTTGCAATGACTGTTGTAATACCTGTTTAAGCATGATATAAAATTAATCTACAAAGGTAGTAATTTTATCGTAATTTTTCCATTATATCCCACAAAATTACCCCAATACTTACCGAAACATTTAGAGAATGTTTTGTTCCCCACTGTGGTATTTCCAACACTAAATCACAAATATCCACGACCTCTTGTTGTACTCCTTTTACCTCATTCCCAAAAATCAGCGCATATTTTTTATTTCGTTCCGGCTTAAACTCATGCAACTGTGTGCTGTTTTCGGCCTGCTCTACAGCAACAATCGTGTATCCCTCCTGCTTCAATGCCCTTACGACTGTTACAACATCTTGTTCGTAGTGCCAGTCAACCGTATCTTCAGCACCCAAAGCGACTTTGTGTATTTCGGCGCTTGGCGGAATGGCGCAAATCCCACACAAGTAAATTTTAGCGATACAAAAGGCATCGGCAGTGCGAAAAGCCGCACCGATATTATGCCGGCTACGTATATTATCAAGCACCAAGACTAAAGGGGCTTTTTCCACCTCTTTAAAATCCTGCGGTGTTAAACGCGGAAGTTCACTATTTAGGAGTTTGCGGGGCATTGGGTCAAGAGATTAAGTGACTAAGAGATAAAAGGTAAAGGGTAAAGGGTAAAAGGTGCTGGTATCAAGTATCAGAATATTCGATGTGCGATATGCGAATGTTGAACAACTGAATTACTATCGAACAACTAAGCAATCATAACTTTCAACTCATAAATCGCTTTACTCTTCACGTCTCACGTATAACCATTTTCGCTACCCGTTGTTCATGGCGGCCGCCTTCAAAGGGTGCTACAAGGAATTGCTGCACGATTTCCAGCGCTGTGGCATTATTAATAAAACGGGACGGCAATACGCACACATTGGCATTGTTGTGATTACGTGCTATGCGGGCAATTGCCGGTGCCCAGCAAAGCGCAGCGCGAATACCGGCATATTTGTTCAGCGTCATAGCCATCCCCTGCCCCGAACCGCAAAGCGCAATTCCTGCTTCCACTTCGGCCTTTTCCAGAGCATTGGCTAAGGGGTGGGCTACATCTGGGTAATCCATACTTTCGATAGCATGTGTGCCGAAATCTTTTACCTCAACTCCCTGTTCCAGTAAGTAGGTTTTTAAAAATTCTTTTTGTTCGAAGCCGGCATGGTCGGCTGCTATTCCTATTTTTTTCATAATACAGATTTATTTACTTTTTTCCAAACAGCTGTTCCTATCCAATAAAACAATGGGGCGGTAAGCAATCCAGCAAAAACGTCAATCAGATAATGCGCTTTGATATATACAGTTGAGGCCATCAATAAAATAACTATTGGGAGCAAATAGTAACAGTATTTACGCTGTTGGTGAAAAAATAAGAGGAGCAGGCTAACTATTGTAACTCCCACGTGTGAGCTGGGGAAAGCACCGGTAGGATTTTCACCCACTTCCTGCAAAAAACGAATAATCGCACGGAACGGATATGAATAAGGGATGCTGTTTTCGGGTGAAGGCAAATAAAATTGCGGCCCAATAACCGGTATAAGGATGAAAATTATATAGTAACTGAAAAAGGAGAACAAAACTATAAAAGCCGCCTTAGCACCTGTGACTGCTTCTTTGAAATAAAGGTATAATACTGTTCCGCCAACAATAAAGTAAAACGAGAGATAAGCAAAATTCATTAACTCGCTGAACCAAATCCAAGGCATCATCCTGCTAAATTCTAAACAGGGCTGGCAACCAAACCAAGAACCGTCTATTGCCATAAAAAAACTATCTAAATTAGCAAACAGGAAGCTATTGATATAATAGGTTTCTGGGTACCAATAGAGGATAAGCCCAACCGGAAGCACCTGACGAATAAAAGTCATAACGTTTGTTAAGGGCAGAAAAGCAAGCAACAGGATAACCGCAGCTACTAGAAGGCGGAAACCCAGCAAAGTAAGCAATACTTGTCCATCGGCAGCTTCCGGCCACACAAGTATATACAAAGCCGTAGCCACCGCATAAAACAAAGTCAGCCCCTCAATAGGGAAGATTTTTTTAATACATCGGGCCATTATTATTTAAATATTTTCCTTGATAAAACAACGAGCACGGAATAAAAGTTCTTTCTCGTAATTATCCCATATCCCCACGGCATTAATGTTGGTTTCCAACTGTGAAGAGGAAATAGCCACTTTCACATTATGTTTAATGTACGCTTTATTCATTGCCACATAGTAGAGCGAATGAATACCCTTATGTTGCCAATCGGGATGCACGCCATTAAAGTACAGGTCTATTTCTGAAAATTTACGTAAAGCCCGCAAAACACGAATAAACCCAAAGGGGAAAAGTTTTCCATTAATCTTACGGTAAACTTTGGAAAGCGAAGGAAGACTTAAACCGAAACCGGCTAAATTATCATTCTCATCAATGATGATACAGGCTAATTCCGGTTGGACAAAGGAGATGTGATTTTTGATGTAATAATCAATTTGTGCAGGTGTTATTTTGGCAAAGCCATAGATATCGCCTTTATCGAAAGCATCATTGATGGTATTAAACAACTTGTGGGCATATTGTAAAAGTTCCTTGCGCTTTTTAGGTATGATTATTCGCACTTTATATTTTTCGGCAATCAGCTTATTAATCCGTTCAACTTTCTCAGGCACCTGTTGCGAGGCATTAAAACGATATTGCAACCAATCGACTATTTTCTTGTAGCCGAACTTTTCGAGATGCTTGGGATAATAAGGATAGTTATAAACGCCGATAACAGACGGTGTGTTTTCAAATCCCTCCACTAACATGCCATGCGCATCGAAGTCAGTAAATCCCAGCGGGCCATGCGCGCCATCCATACCTTTGCTCTTTCCCCAATCTTCCACAGTTTTCAACAAAGTACCCGACACTTCTTCATCATCAATAAAATCGAACCATCCGAAACGGGTTAGTTTATTGTTGTATTTTTCGTTGGCGCAATGATTAATAATTGCTGCCACACGGCCTACCAATTTGTCATTTTTATAAGCTAAAAAATAAGCAGACTCACAAATTTCAAACGAGGGGTTGGTTTTTTGGTTTAAAGTTCTCTTTTCGTCGACTATTAAAGGCGGAACCCACTGCGGATGCCCCTTGTAAAGCTCAAAGGGAAATTTAATGAATTGCTTTAATTCTTTAGTCGTTGTAACCTCTTTGATGCTTACCATGGTATAAGATTTTATTTAATAATTTCCAACTGACGGGCAATCTTCTGCATCTTTTCCAATGCCACCTCTAATTGGGGTTGGGTGTGCGTAGCCATAAGCGAGAAACGAATTAGTGTTGATTCGTTATCTACTGCCGGCGACACTACGGGATTCACAAATAAACCTTCATCGAAGGCCATTTTGGTAAAGAGGAATGTTTTCATATTATCGCGAATCATCAAAGGAATAATAGGTGAGCAGGTATGTCCGATATCAAAGCCTATATTACGGAAACCTTCCAAGCAAAAACGGGTATTGGCCCATAAACGTTCAATACGTTCGGGTTCGCTGATAATGATATCAAGCGCTGCTAATGCACTGGCTGTAGACGCCGGAGTTATACTGGCGCTAAAAATCAGTGCACGGGACGTATGTTTGATAAGGTTAATGGTATCGCTGTCGGAAGCTAAAAATCCGCCAATAGAAGCTAATGATTTACTGAAAGTTCCCATAATGATATCAACCTTATCGGTAAGGCCAAAATGAGAAGAAGCACCACGGCCGCCTTCGCCGATTACCCCTAAAGAGTGGGCATCGTCAACCATGATATTCGCGCTATATTGCTCGGCTAATCGTACAACTTCGGGAAGGTTGACTATATCGCCCTCCATACTGAAAATACCGTCAACCACAATAAATTTTAGCTTGTCGGGTTCGCATTGCTTCAGCATTTTTTCGAGCGATTCCATGTCATTATGCTTAAATTTCAATGTTTTAGCAAACGACAAACGGGCTCCTTCTATGATAGAAGCATGGTCGAGTTCATCAAGGATAACGTAATCATTTCGGAAGGTAACGGTGGGAATAGCGCCGAGGTTTGATTGGAACCCTGTACTATATACCAATGCTTCGTCTTTACCTACGAATTGTGCCAAACGGTTTTCTAATTCGATATGTATATCTAATGTGCCATTAAGGAAACGAGAACCGGCACAGCCCGATCCATATTTTTTTATGGCATTAATAGCTGCTTCCTTTACTTTTGGATGGTTAGTCAAGCCTAAATAGCTGTTAGACCCAAACATAAGTACTTTTTTCCCGTTCATAATCACCTCTGCATCCTGTTCCGATTCTATAGCGCGGTAGTAAGGATACAGACCGGCTTCCTGCACTTTCTGAGGCTCACGATACAATTTAAAGCGCTCACGCATGATGTTAGTGTTAGCTTTCGTCATTTACAGTTTTCATATTTAAAATAACAAACAAAGGTAATAAAAAATTAATACAACAGCTACTTTACCCCTCTTTTTCACAAATATAATTCTATTAAATTGCAAGAACACACCAAATTACGGTCTCCGTAACCATTATCTATCCGTGCTACATGGGGCCAGAACTTGTTATCGGCGAGCCATGCCAAGGGGTAAGCAGCCTGTGTACGAGGATATTTATGCTTCCACTCATCGCCGGTAACCTCCAAAGCTGTATGGGGAGCCATTTTTAATGGATTATCCTCAGCATCAAATTGTTTTGACTTAATGGCTTCACACTCCTGTTTAATGTTAATCATTGCTTCAATGAAGCGATCAAGTTCTGCTAAGGGTTCGCTTTCAGTTGGTTCTACCATCAAGGTGTCCGGTACGGGGAATGAGAGGGTAGGCGCATGGAATCCAAAGTCCATCAAACGTTTAGCTACATCCGTAGCATCTATGCCGTATTCTTTTTTGAAACTGCGTATATCAATAATACATTCGTGGGCAACGCGGCCTGTTTCTCCGGTATAAAGCGTATCATAGTAGGGGTGCAATTTAGCTGACAAGTAATTTGCATTTAGAATTGCTAATTCAGTGGCTTTTTTAAGCCCTTTGGCGCCCAGCAACTTAATGTATGCATGAGTAATAGGAAGCACCATTGCACTTCCGTAAGGAGCAGCCGCCACGGCAGGGACAGCTTTTTCACCGCCGACTTTTACGATGGGATGCGAGGGGAGGAAGGGTGCTAAATGCTTGGCAGCGGCAATGGGGCCTGCACCCGGACCGCCGCCGCCGTGAGGCATAGCGAAAGTCTTATGCAGATTAAGGTGGCATACGTCGGCACCAATAATACCGGGGTTAGTAAAGCCTACCTGTGCATTCATATTCGCTCCATCCATATACACCTGCCCGCCGTTTTCATGAATGATGTTGTTAATTTCGCAAATCCGGCTTTCAAACACTCCGTGGGTTGAGGGGTAGGTAATCATAAGGCACGACAACTTCTCTTTATGCAAAATAGCTTTCTCCCGCAAATCATTCACATCAATGTTGCCCTTGTCGTCGCAGTTTACCAACACAATTTCCATGCCAGCCATACTGGCAGAGGCAGGGTTAGTACCGTGAGCAGAAGTGGGAATCAGCACCACATTACGATGCGCATTGCCGTTAGCAATATGATAAGCCCGAATCACCATTAGTCCGGCATATTCGCCAGCCGCGCCTGAGTTGGGCTGGAACGACACGGCATCGAATCCGGTAATTACCGCTAAATCATGTCCCAGCTCCTTAATCAATTCGCTATAACCCTCCGTTTGGTCAGCAGGAGCATAAGGATGCACATTACCAAACTCAGGCCAACTTAGGGGCAACATCTCTACGGCAGCATTCAGTTTCATGGTGCATGAACCTAAGGAAATCATAGAATGAGCCAAAGAAATATCACGGCGTTCCAGCTTTTTGATGTAACGCATCATTTCGGTTTCGGAACGATTTACGCGGAATACTTTTTCCGTTAGAATCGCTGTTTCGCGCGGCAAGCCAAGGCTTTTCTTTATATCTGAGCAGGTACATTCCTGTTTAGCTCCGAAAATTTCCATAATGGCCATAGCTTCCTTACAGGTAGTAACCTCATCGAAGCTAATGCGCACACTTTTGTTATCTGGATAATAGAAATTGAAGCCTTTAGCTAATGCTTTGGCACGAATAGCCTCAACATCAACATCAACAATTTCAATAGTATCGAAAAATTGTTCAGTGCTTAATTTATAACCGGCTACTTTCAGTTTTTCGGCCATCACCGCCGTTACCCTATGAACATGCTCTGCAATTTCTTTCAGTCCTTCCGCACCATAATACACAGCATACATGCCGGCCATGGTAGCCATCAATGCCTGCGCCGTGCAGATATTGGAACTTGCTTTTTCGCGTTTGATATGTTGTTCGCGTGTTTGCAAAGCCATACGCAGCGCAGTATTGCCAAGCCGGTCGATAGATACGCCGATAATACGCCCTGGTATATTGCGTTTATATTCGTCTTTGGTTGCAAAGTATGCAGCCGAAGGACCGCCAAAACCCATAGGAATACCGAAACGTTGCGTGCTTCCCACAGCTATATCTGCTCCCCAGGCAGCAGGCTCTTTCAGCAGTACTAGTGCAAGGATATCGCACATAGCGGTAACCAACACCTGATGTTCATGAGCCGTTGTGCAGAATTGGCTATAATCACGTATCTCTCCATTGGCGGCAGGATATTGTACTATAGCGCCGAAACATTTTTCATCGAAAGTATAAGTGGCAAAGTCGCCCTGCGCAATTTCGATGCCCAGCGGAGCCGATCGGGTTATCAACACATCTAAGGTTTGCGGAAAAATGTTATTATCGACAAAAAGAATATTCTTGCCTGCCTTTACTGCATTGCGCGAACGCAGGTCGAGCATCATTTTCATAGCTTCGGCCGCAGCGGTAGCCTCATCGAGTAATGAACAGTTGGCTATGCTAAATCCTGTAAGGCTCGACACCATAGTTTGGAAATTCAGCAAAGCTTCCAAACGGCCTTGTGATATCTCGGCTTGATAAGGTGTGTAGGAAGTGTACCATACCGGATTTTCAAAAATATTACGCAATATTACAGGCAAGGTAGCCGTTCCGTACCAACCCATTCCGATAAAGGAACGGAAGTTTTTATTCTTGGCAGCAATACCTTTTATTTTCTTGAGATATTCATACTCGCTCATTGGGGCATCGAGTACCAAGGGGGTTTTCAAACGAATATCTGCAGGTACGGTTTGATTGATGAGTTCATCTAAAGAAGCTGCACCAACAGCTTTTAACATTTGTTCGATATCGCAGTCGCGCGGGCCATTGTGGCGGTGTACAAATTGATTGATCATAATTGAATTAAGAATTGAGAGTTATATATGTTGTCGTTTTATTATACGATTTTTTAAGAATCTAAAAATTAATCTGCACAGCTGATTCAATACTTTTATTTATATACTTATCAGGTTCGTTTTTTATTAAACCAATCCATTCCAAATACATTTTTTCGGGCATCCGTCTGTAGCCTAACTGGTGTAGCCGGACATAGGTTTGCTCCACCTCAGAATACATTTTAGCTATTGCAGCATCAATAAAAAGGTCTTCAGGATTTTTTGTACCGTGCTTCTTCATCAGCATATCAATATAGTGCTTTTGCGCCTCTGCTTTAGTCAGCATAGCATTGACGTTGATAGGGTGATATTCCAGTACTGTATTACAGCATTTTATGATAAATTCGGGATTTTCCCTGCCGAATTTCTTCTGATAACCGTGTGCTAAATCAACCAAGCAGTTGGCAATGGCTTGTCTCGTATTCAAAGTGTCCATGTACAATCCGTTGCGTATGGCATCTGTGCTGATATAGCCCGAAGCCATAATCCATGCATCAATGGGAAATGATGCATTTGTGAGTTCGGTATTGTACCAACCTGTTTGTTCTGAAAACAACTTGATGTAAATGTGATTGGGAGCAAAGGCTAAATAACAGGGGATATTCAACTCTTCTGCGAATAGTTTGTAAAGATGAGGGAGCGAATGGCAGTTGCCTTTTCCTGTTTCTAACAGTTTTGAGACAAACATTTTTGACCAGTCTTTTTGCCCGAATGGGTCGTCGAAATCATAAACATACGGATTATGTACATAGAAATGATTAGGGTCAATTTGTAGAGGTATAGTACTTGTAAGTATTTTAAAAAACATTGCATGCGTTAAAACAATATCTTTATCTTTTTCATTATAGGTTATTAAATTGGGGTCGAAGAGAATTTTTACCAACTCTGATAACATATTTATTTCTTGATTATAAGCTGAAACATCAATCTCATCACCGTGAAATGCTTGTTCCGTAAGAAAGACTGCCTCTTTAAAATTAAGTGTCTTTTCTCCCCGCAACATAGCTTCTATTTGAGCATAAGCATCAAGATAATAATGTTCTTGTTCTATTGTTTGAGACCACGCATTAACAAATAATAGGCTGAAAATCAACGTACATGTATATTTTAAATTTGTTTTCATTTTAACGTAGAAACGATAGTTTTCATTCTCTTATTATTGCAATTATTTCTTTTAACTTCATTAACTCACTTTCTATTTGCGTGATAAATGTCTTATCCTCATTACCCTCAAAAAATAATACTATTGAATAATCTTTGTTATCAAATGAAACTTCCTTATAATTTGATAAATTAATTTCTGAAAGTAACTTCATTGTTCCATCCCATTGCTCTCTTTTTACTTTCACTTTGTACTTAGGCTTACCACCCTTAATGTCTAAATAATTCATTACTGGATTGATTGCATACACTTTTTTCTTGTTTATGTCTATTTCAAATAGCCTAAAAGAATAGACAGTATCTCTATCGACAACTCTCATAAGTCTTGCATTATCAATGTTCTCATTCTGAGCATACGAAACAAAGTCACAAAAAAACAAGATTACTACTATTCCTAAAAGTCTTTCCATTATTCAATTTACACCTATATCAGAAATACATAAACCACTTAAATTATTAGCCATGTATAGTCTATAATGCGATTTTTTTTCTACTAAAATATTCACCCCACCTGGAAAACCCATACCGGATATTTCTAAATATGAGGCATTATATGCAGGGTCAACAGGCAAAATTTGTTCTAAATCTATTTGGTAATATTTACCTGTTTTTATTTTATTACAATCTCTAGTAATGTCATTTTTCATTGATATGATTTTAAACGTCGAATCATTCCTTGTAGCATAAACCACATAAAGTGTTTTTTCTTCTTTTATTTTTTTTATCTTATACAAATCTTTGGGAAGCACACTCGCATTGTGTGCTGATTGACAAGAACTATTAAAAATAATAGTCAAAAATATAATTACTAAAGGTAAATATTTCATTTCGTATTGGTTTGAATTATTTTTTCTACATTATTTCTTATCACATAGTATTCCGCTTTTTCTGCGCCATTCCTAGTGGGTATAATCCTACCGTCTTTATCGTAATATCTCACATATACTTTATTTTGTGGGGTTGCTGCCTTATGAGCGGCATCATAAACACTCCTGTCACTACTCCAATTGCTATTTTTACTTGATACTCCTGATTGTTGAGACATTTTTGCGCCTTCGTAAGCCTCTGTAGTTTCGTGCATTATCATTTTACCCGGAGTCCCCATGTGTTCATCTATAGCACCAAGGGTGTTAGGATTAATTTCTTGAAATGCCTGAACGGTGTTATTGCCTTGTGCATCTGTTGTAACTGTATTCCCTAAAAAAGCTCCGCCAACTAATTGTCCT
>JAIRUB010000206.1 GCA_031254635.1 Prevotellaceae bacterium
AACCACAATTTTTGCACTCGTAATTTTCCTTGTCTTTTTTCCAATAATGCTCTTTGCTTTGACAGCGAGGGCATTCTACTCCCTGTTGGTCGCGAATAGCTTTCCATTTTGCCTTGCAACTAGACTCATCGGGATATTGTTCTACGAAATTCAATAAATTCATAACTTTCTGTATTTATCGGCAAAGATAAAAAAATTTAGGCGAAATTACGGATAATCATTTAAATTATTCATAAAATGAATAAACAGTTTTGAAAAATTGTCATACCTTTGTTTCGTTGGAAGCAGTTAGCAAGGTTAATTATTTTACCGATGTAACATATTTTAGGTTTTTGTTGTAAGTTTGGCCGGCTTGATAACGAAAGAAGTTTTAAGTTTTGTTGTTAATTACGTATAGTATCGGATATACTTGAAAAATTTAAAAAGCCTTTTCACGAAAGAAAAACCTAAAAACTTTTGGGCAAGAACTATCAGTATTTAACTAAACAGTAAAAAGGCTCCTGCAAAGGTACGAAAAAAAAAATTCTGAAATAAACAAGCAAGGGTTGATTATTGAGGCGTGTTTTCAAAATATTGGAATTTAGCACTTTATCTGATATTTTAGTTGTTAGGCGACACATAACACTAAGTTCTTAAAAAGCAGCGATTGCCGAAAAGCTTTATGAGTAGGCGAAAAAATTAAATTTTTGTATTATGAAAACGAAAAATCAAATCCAATTTATAGAAATCCCTGAAGAACTGAATGCCATTGATATGAATATGTTGCGTGGTGGCACAACGCCAATTTCTAAAGGATGTGTAAAGTGTGAAAGTTCAAAATGCAATGTTAATAGCAGCGATGGTGAAACTTTAGAATTTCCTGTGTGTTAATAATGAGGTGGCTGTTTCAAGTAAAATTGAAACAGCCACTATTTTTTTCTTAACGAGTATTAATTATGAAATTCTCACAATACAACTATTTGTTTAAGTCGGATAAATTTGGTTTCTTATTGTATAATTCTGAAACCAATTCATTCGCAGAACTGCAGGAAGAACTGTATGAAACGTTACAAAAGATTCAGTCCGGACAATTAACTGCAGATACTCTCCCAGCAGACATTCTTTCACAATTAGAAAAAGCAAAGGTTTTTACCAATAATGATGACTCTTTTTATCTACAAAAGAAATTTTATTGTATGCAGTAAAAGTAGGAGGCGACTATACCCAGTCGCGTATGGGTAGCGGGACTGTATTCGGAGATGGCATTTTTAATACTAAGTATGTGGGCATAACAGCCTATTATGCTTATGAGAATAGGGACATCAGAGTCTTTGAAGATAATACATCCACGCTCCCAATGGGTTGGATGCATACCAATAGTTCCTACAAAATATCCTCTCAAACAAATAAATACCGTGTTTCCATTGATTTGAAACTTAATCAAAAACATTCATTACAATTGCAAGCAGACGGTTTTGCACTTACCGAGTACGATGATAAAACCGAATATGCACAATTTTCGCAGGTTACACTGCCTAATTTTTATACTTATTCATTAACAGAATCAAGTCCGTATCAGTTCAACAGTTCACTGAACTATAATTATCAAATTGATTCTATCGGTCAAAGACTCAAATTTGTAGCCGATTATTGCAAATACAGGAATACCTTTAATCAGCAATTTTACAGCACGCTCGAAGAGGATATGCCGCCCACAAACCCTTTTATGAACTATAATAATGCTAACAGCACTTTTAATCTCTATACCTTGAGTGCGGGCTATGTTAAACCCTTTCTAAAAAAATGGACATTCGAAACAGGAGCTAAATATTATGCTATAACCAGTAATAGTCAAACCGATATTTTGGGAAGTACCAACCTCTTGCAAAACACAAGCACCAATGAGCAAAATATTGGCGTATATGCATCCTTGTCGGCTGCTTTATCCCCATCAATATACATGACTGCCGGCTTACGGGCAGAAAGAATGAGCCGCGAGTTGGGAAAAAACTCTTTGAAACAAATAGACACTTCGCAAATAAATCTATTCTCCAGTTTCCTCATCAACTATAAATCGTCCAATAATTTTTCCATAGGATTTTCGTACTCCGGGCGTATTTCCAGACCATCCATACGAGCCCTTGACCCTGCTGTTATAGTGGACTCACTGAGTAACCAACAGGGTAACCCCTATTTGGAATCCTCCTTGATTCACTCTTTTCATCTATCCACCAAATTATACAACTGCTTAACCATTAGACTTGGATACCGATATGTGCTAAACCCTATATATTTTGTAGCCTATAAAGATTTTGATAACCCACAAGTAACCAACGTGCGTATTGTCAATGGAAAAAATACTGATGTATATACCGCCTCTGTCATATTTGATAAAGACTTGTTTAAATGGTGGAGCGTATCTTTGTCTGGGTCAATAAGCACTAATAAATACCTCTATTTAGACAAGGATGGAGTGCAGAAAAACAACAACACTCCGCTAACTTATTTTTCGACACAAAACAATTTTTCCCTGCCTTGGGGAGTTCTGTTTAATCTTGGGTTCATCTGGTTTAAGGGTAGTTCTGGAAGTATTTATAATGGAGCAAGCAGTAATCTTTTTGCTTCCATACAAAAGAATTGGTTTAACCAAAAACTTTCGGTTGCACTTTCTGCTAATGATATTCTTCGTCAATATATTACATACGAAACCTCTGTATTAAATGGAAACAATCTAAATGTATATGATAGTGACAGCAGGAGCATTACTATCAGCATCTCCTACAAAATAGGACAATCGCTTTACAAGTATGTATCAAAAGCCGGCAATGAAGAAGAACAGCGAAGAATAAGATAACAACTATGAAATTTCCTATAGATCAACAATATGATTCCATGGACTGTGGACCGGCTTGCATACGGATGATAGCTATGTATTATGGGAGACAATATCCGTTGGAACAACTACGACATCGCTGTTTTATCAGCAAGGAAGGGGTTTCGCTGTTAGGAATCAGCCAAGCTGCGGAAGAAATTGGATTCCGTACAGTAGGAGGTAAATTTACCTTTGCACAATTGATAGAGAAAGCGCCGCTGCCTTGTATTGTACATTGGCAACAAAATCACTTTGTGGTACTCTATCGTATTCGCAAGCGAAGAAAAAACACTCGTGTTTATATAGCCGACCCGGGAAGAGGACTATTACAATATAGCGAAAAGGAATTTTGTGATAGTTGGATTAGTACTCGCTCAGGAGGTGAAGAGAAAGGAATAGCGCTCATTTTACAACCTACTGAAATTTTTTATAGACAGGAGGAAGCGGTTAATACCCGTAGTCGTTTTCGCTTTTTGGGAAACTATTTTTCATCTTATCGCCGACTTTTCGGGCAATTACTGTTGGGCTTGTTGCTCGGTAGCTTGTTGCAACTTTTTTTCCCTTTCCTTACGCAGGCAATTGTTGACAAGGGTATTGTCAATCAAAATATCAGTTTTATTTACCTTATACTGTTGGCACAACTCATGCTATTGTTTGGGCGTACTTCGGTTGATTTTATCCGGCGACGAATTTTGCTTCACATTAGCGCTCGTATCAATATCTCAATGATATCCGACTTCTTTATTAAGTTGATGAAACTTCCAATGAGTTTTTTTGATACTAAATTGTTGGGGGATATACTACAACGTATTGAAGACCACAGTCGTGTAGAGCGTTTCCTTACAGCTCAAAGCCTTAATGTCCTTTTTTCGGTTTTTAGTCTTTTTATCTTTGGTATTGTACTGCTACTATACGATTTATATATTTTTGCAGTATTTTTTATTGGTACAGTTCTTTATTCCGGATGGATATTCTTTTTCTTGAAACGCAGGCGAGTACTTGATTATCGAGCTTTTGAACAAGAAGGTAAAAACCGCAGCAAAGTGTATCAACTTATCAATGGAATGCAGGAAATTAAACTGCAAGGGTGTGAGCAGCGCAAACGATGGGAATGGGAAGATGTGCAGGCTGATTTATTTAAGGTAAATCTTGACACTCTTTCTTTACAACAGAGCCAAGAGGCAGGGGCAATTGCCATCAATGAGCTAAAAAATATTGTCATTACTATTTTAGCAGCCACATCAGTTATTCACGGACAATTGACATTGGGGATGATGCTTTCGATTCAGTATATCATTGGGCAGTTAAATAGCCCTGTAGAACAATTAGTTAATTTTATTTACCAGTGGCAAGACGTAGGTATTAGCTTGGAGCGTATTAATGAAATACATGTTAAAAAGAATGAAGAAGTGACAAACAAAGGAGCTATATCGCTACGTTATGGTGAAGATATTTATATAAAGAATCTCTCGTTTCAATATGAGGGACCCTTTTCTCCAAAAGCATTGAATAATATAAATCTTACTCTTCTCAAGGGGAAAGTGACAGCCATTGTGGGGGCAAGCGGTAGCGGAAAAACAACGCTTATTAAATTGCTTTTAGGGTACTATCCTCCTACCGAGGGAGAAATTAACATAGTTGATAAAAATTTACAGGATATAGATATTCAATGGTGGCGTCGGCAGTGCGGGGTTGTGATGCAAGATGGTTATATTTTTTCTGAATCTATTGCCCGCAACGTGGCAGCGAGTAGTGAAGATATTGATTTGGAACGGCTGCAAAATGCGGTAACTATCGCCAATAGCAAAGATTTTATTGAAATGCTACCACTTAAATACAATACCGTTATCGGTCAAGAAGGACAGGGATTAAGTCAAGGGCAAAAGCAGCGTATTTTGATTGCACGAGCGGTTTACCGCAATCCCCAGTTCATATTTTTAGATGAGGCAACCAATGCATTGGATGCAAATAATGAAAGAGTGATTATTGAAAATTTGAATGCGTTCTATCAAGGGCGAACGGTGGTAGTAGTAGCACATCGGTTAAGTACTGTAAAAAACGCCGACCAAATAGTTGTCTTAGACAAGGGGGAAATAGTAGAGGTAGGCACTCACGAGGAATTAGCAAAGAACAAAGGAGTTTATTATCATTTAGTCAAAAATCAGTTGGAACTTGGAAATTAAAATCATTATTTGTAAATTATCATAATATGGATTCTATAGAATTAAGAAGTGAAAAAGTACGGTCTATCATAGGAAAAATACCTTCTATAGTCGTACGTAGTGGTATTAGCATTTTGTTTGCCGTGTTTCTTCTATTGCTTATCGGGAGTTATTCTTTCCCTTATACCGAAACAATTCAAGTACCGGCGCAAATTATTCCATCGGGAGATTCTTCTTATAGCGCTCAACTTGAAATTCCAATTGCTTTACAGTCGAAAATAGAGCAAGGTTTACCTGTTATGATTGAAGTAGAAGGATATACAAAAAATAAATATGGACAACTATTTGGGAATATCGAACAACAAGATTCTACATACATCATAAAAGAAACCCACAAATACTTAATCGCCAAAGTGAATTTGGAAGATAATCTTTGTTTATCCGGAGGTAAAGTCATTACTTACTATCCCTCTATGCAAGGAAAGGCTACTATTTTGCTAAAAAAAGAACGTTTGCTCAAGGTCATTTTCGGATGTCTGAGTTAGTTCCCTGCT
This sequence comes from Prevotellaceae bacterium, assembly GCA_031254635.1. Lineage (GTDB taxonomy): Bacteria > Bacteroidota > Bacteroidia > Bacteroidales > UBA932 > UBA932. The sequence goes on from JAIRUB010000206.1 coordinate 5,568, forward strand.
ACTAAAAGCGCAGATGTTTTACTGTAGTGCCTTCCCGCTGAATCAATTTTAACGCTTCAACCCCTATCATAATATGGTCGTCGACAAAATCGGTGGTTACCAATTTATCGCTTTCGGCGGTCTTTATTCCCGATGAAATCATCGGCTTATCAGATGCCAGAAGTAGAGCGCCGGTGGTGATGCCATTATAAAACCCAACGGAAAACAAGGTAGCCGTTTCCATATCAATAGCCAAACAACGAATACTGCGTAGGTAATTCTTAAACCCATCATCGTGTTCCCAAACCCTACGGTTAGTAGTATAGACCGTACCTGTCCAGTAGTCATGACCGGCATTACGCACAGCAGTGGATACAGCGCGTTGTAACATAAAGGCCGGCAGCGCCGGCACCTCCGGAGGAAAATAGTCGTTCGAGGTACCCTCGCCCCTAAGTGCAGCAATGGGTAGAATAAAGTCGCCCACCTCGTGGGCTTGTTTCAATACGCCGCATTTCCCCAGAAAAAGCACCGCTTTCGGAGACACAGCGGATAACACGTCCATTATAAGTGCCGCATTCGGGCTTCCCATACCGAAATGAATCATCGTAATGCCATCGGCGGTAGCGCAGGGCATATTGGCATCCCAATCGGGCGAATCGGTCTTCATTTTTTTGCAAAACAGATTCAAGTAGTGCTTGAAATTAGTGAGCAGAATCAATTTCCCGAAATTCTCTAATTGCTCACCCGTGTAGCGGGTTAACCAGTTTTCTACTATGTCGGATTTTGTTTTTAGCATAAATATATGATTGGTTATTTGTTTATTTGTTTAAATGGTATCAAGTATCAGGATTTGAGATATGTGGTTCATTGAATCTTAAATTTTTAAATTTTTAAATTGGTATTAAGATATGCGGCTATCAATTATTCAGTTATTCACCTTGTACTTTTCACCCTTCTCCCCCTCCTTGGGAGTGGGCAGGGGGGAGGTGTGTTCATTGTACAAAGTGTTTGTAGAAATAGCTAATGGTTTCGATGCCTTTATAGAAATTAAATAAATAATAGTTTTCATTGGGGGAGTGAATGGCATCACTGTCTAACCCGAAGCCCATCAATATGGATTTGATGCCGAGTATTTGGTCGAAGGCGGCAATAATCGGAATACTTCCGCCGCTGCGGAAAGGCACCGGCTCCTTGCCGAAAGCTTCGGTATAAGCTGCGTAGGCTGCCTTGTAGCCTTTCGAATCGGTAGGCGACACGTAGGCCGGCCCGCCATGATGGAAGCTCGCTTTCACCTGTACGGTAGGCGGAGCAATACTTTCAAAATGTTCTACAAAAAGTTGTCCTATTTTTTTGTAGTCCTGATTAGGCACTAAGCGCATAGATATTTTTGCAAAAGCCTTTGAAGGAACAATAGTTTTAGAGCCTTCTCCGGTAAAGCCGCTCCAGATACCGTTCACATCAAGTGTCGGGCGGATACCTGTGCGTTCCTGCGTGCTGTAGCCAGCTTCTCCTGTTAATTTATTTACCTTGACAGCATTTTTATAATCTTCCTCATTGTAGGGAGCCTTAGCCAAGGCTGCACTGTCGGCAGCGCTCACTTCTTCCACATCGTCATAAAAACCTTTCACAGTAACGCGTCCCTTCTCGTCGTGCAGCGATGCAATCATACTGCAAAGCACATTAGCCGGATTAGCTACTGCGCCGCCGAAGAGGCCCGAATGTAAATCGTGGCTCGGCCCGGTAACTTCCACCTCAACGCAGGCCAGTCCGCGCAGCCCTGTGGTAATGCTCGGATCTTGTTGGCCGAACATGCTGGTGTCGGAAACCAAAATAACATCAGCAGTCAGGCGCTCCTTGTTGGCAGCGCACCATTTCAGCATATTGCCGGAGCCGCATTCTTCTTCGCCTTCGAACATGAATTTTACGTTGCAAGGCAGGATGCCGTTTTCCATCATATATTCAAAGGCCTTGGCGTGCATAAAGCTTTGCCCCTTGTCGTCGTTGGCGCCGCGACACCAAATCCGGCCCTCTTTCACTACCGGTTCAAAAGGCTCTGTGTTCCACAGGTTTTTAGGATCCACCGGCATCACGTCGTAGTGGCCATACACCAATACGGTGGGTTTTGTTTTGTCGATAATTTTTTCGGCATACACTATAGGAGGCCCGTCGGTAGGGCAAACTTCGGCCTTATCCACTCCCGCTTTCTTTAGGAGTTCTACCCATTTTTCAGCGCAGCGCAGCATATCCGGAGCATGTTCGGGAAGAGCGCTGATGGAAGGGATGCGCAATAATTCAAACAATTCGTCTAAGAAACGTTGTTTGTTGTTTTCGATGTAGTTTAAAATTGTAGTCATGTTTATTGTTGATTTGCTGATTTGCTTATTTGCTTATTTGTATTTATGAGTTATGAGTTGTTCAATAGTTATACAGTTGTTATTCATTGTTCATTATATTTTTGGTTCCGCAGCCAGGGCTCGTAGCCGGCATCGCGGATGGTTTGCTGCATAGTTTCCGCATCCATGCGGTGGTAAGCACCGGCTGAGGAGACGACATTTTCTTCGAGCATGATTGAGCCTAAATCGTTGGCACCGGCGTGAAGGCAAAGTTGAGCGGTTTCGCGCCCCACCGTCAGCCACGAGGCTTGTATGTTGGGGATATTATGCAGGAGAATGCGGCTCAAAGCTACCGTTTTCACATACTCTACCGGTGAAACAGGAGGAAGCTCCGATAAGACAGTGCCTTTAGTCTGCATCGGCCAGCAGATGAAGGACAGAAAGCCGCAGACGCCATTAGGCTGTTCAGCCTGCAAGTCGCGGATTTGCAGCAAATGTTCTACCCGATCGCGCTTGGTTTCGATATGGCCGAACACCATGGTGGCCGAAGTGGTAAAACCTAAGCGGTGGGCC
>JAIRUB010000218.1 GCA_031254635.1 Prevotellaceae bacterium
AATCCGCCATAAGTACACAAAAATTCAATTTGTGGCGAATTATAGATTTGTATTTTGCCATAATTTATATCTCTATAATACTTATGGCGAAGTATAATTTTTTATTTTGCCATATCTAAAATTTTTCATATATTTGTGGTGGAATATAAATACATTTTTCGATATGAAAAATAATATTATCGGTAGAGGAAAAGAAAAAAAAATATTGCAAGAAGTGTATAACTCTGATGTCTCGGAGTTTGTTGCAGTTTATGGACGGCGCAGAGTGGGTAAAACCTTTTTGATACGTGAAATTTTTGATGAAAAATTAATTTTTGATGTAGCAGGTTTGGCTAATGCCGGTACCAAAGAGCATCTGGTAAATTTTAATATCTCACTCAATAAAAATAATTGGGGAGAAACATTTAGCGTTGCGAAAAATTGGTTGGAAGCTTTTGAACAACTTATTACGCTCGTTAGTAAATCACCGCAAAAACGGAAAGTCATATTTTTTGACGAAATTCCATGTATGGACAGTATGCGTTCGGGATTTATTACTGCTTTGGAGCATTTTTGGAATGGCTGGGCTTGTGCGCAAAAAGATATTGTGCTGATAGTGTGCGGCTCAGCAAGTTCGTGGATGATTAATAAATTAGTAAATAATCATGGCGGATTGTACAATCGTTTGACACGAACAATACACTTAAAACAATTTACATTGTGCGAGTGTGAACAGTATTTTCAGTCGCGTAAAATAGATTTGAGCCGTTACCACATTGCCGAATGTTATATGGCAATGGGCGGCGTTCCCTATTATTTGAGCAAAATGGAAAAAGGTTTGAGCATAGCACAAAACATTGATCAAATGTTTTTTGTCGAAAATGCCGAATTGAAAAATGAGTTTAAAAACCTGTATGCTGCGCTGTTTCGTAATTCAACAGATTACCTGCAAGTGGTGGCGGCGCTGAGCAAAAAAATGAAAGGCCTAAGCCGTAACGAAATTGCAGGGATAACAAAAATTCCAAGTGGTGGCGGCCTAACCGAAATTTTGCAAAACCTTGAGTACTGTGGTTTTATTCGCTCCTATCCTTCATTTGATAAAAAAAAGCGAAATGTACTTTATCAACTTGTTGATCTATTTACATTATTTTATTACAAATTTATTGAAAAAAATGAGTACAACGATAAGCAATTTTGGTCAAATTCTTTGGATACTCCGCTACGCAATTCGTGGGCGGGTTACGCTTTTGAGATATTGACACTATTACATATAAAAGAAATAAAACAAGCGTTGAGTATAGCGGGAATACAGTAGATGGTCTCGTCGTGGCGTAGTGAAAAAACAACTTCCGGAGCGCAAATTGATTTAATTATTAATCGCAAAGATGGAATAATTAATTTATTGGAAATTAAATTTTCAAATTCGGGATATGTTATTACCAAGTTATATGATGAAAATCTAAAAAATAAAATAGCCGCCTTCAAAGCCGAAACCAAAACCAGGAAAGCAGTACATTTATTAATGTTAACTACTTATGGATTAATAAAAAATAAATATTCGGAAACCATACAAAAAGAATTGACACTTAATAATTTATTTGATAATTATGAATATAAATATACTGAAAAATAGCTCCTCATATATCTGTGTTATACTCGCCTGCTTACTATTCTCAGGAGAAATAGCTGCAAATTCCGGAACTAAAGCCAAGTCCGGTTTTTCTGAAAAGGCCTGGGTTGATTCGTTGATGCAAAAACTGACCCTACGTCAGCGTATTGCACAATTGTTTATGGTAGCGGTAACGCCCGATGCCGAGAATGCTCACTACAAGCGCGTAGTACAAACCATAACCAAGGAGCAGGTAGGCGGAGTAATTGCTATGCGTGGCAACGTAGCCACTTGGGTGCGTATGATTAACCAATTGCAAGCTTTGTCGGCTATTCCTTTGTTCACTGCTGTCGACGGCGAATATGGGGTTGGTATGAGACTCGAAGGCGCCGATCCTTTCCCTCGGCAGATGCAATTAGGTGCACTTACCGGTGATGAATATATTTATGAAATGGGAAAGGCTGTTGCAGCGCAATGCCGGCGATTGGGCATCTACATGAATTTTGCACCGGTGGCAGACATCAACAACAATCCCGACAATCCGGTGATTAACATCCGTTCATTCGGCGAAGATAAGTATAAGGTTGCACAGAAAAGCATTACCTATATGCGTGGTATGCAAGCAGGCGGCATACTGACTTGCGCCAAGCATTTTCCTGGACACGGCGACACCGACAAAGATTCGCACGATGAGTTGCCCTCTATTCATCATGAACGGGCACGTATTGACGCATTGGAGCTGTATCCTTTCAAAACCTTGATAAATGCAGGTATTGATGCTGTGATGGTAGCTCATCTGCGCGTGGCGGCCATTGATGCTGCCGAACGTCCAGCCAGCTTGTCAGCTCTGGTAATACAGCAATTACTACGTACAGAGTTAGGCTATAATGGACTGGTCTTTACCGATGCTTTGAATATGCGCGGAGTGCTTACAGGCGTGTATCAAGACAGTGTTTGCCTTTTGGCCTTGCAGGCAGGAAATGATATTTTACTCATGCCCGATGATGTTACCGGCTCTATTAACTTAATTGAAAAAGCGGTGAAAAAAGGCGAAATATCCGAAACAGTAATTAATGCCAAATGCCGGAAAATGTTGGAAACAAAAGCTAAAATATTACCTGTCCCGGCTGTTCCGGTAAGTGCCAATAATTTGTTGAGCGACTTGAATCCCAATACCGATGAGGTGTTGCGCCTGCGTATTGCTGATGCTTCAATTACCTTGCTTTCCAATAAAAATAACTTTTTACCTTTGCAAGGTCTTGATAAATTTTCCATTGCTTATCTTGAGATTGGTAAAGGCTTGGGAACAGCCTTTAAGCAGTATCTTGATTATTATGCACCTGTAGCAGGTTTTGCAGTGGATGCGCTCCCTTCTGCACAGACGCTTGACAGTTTGTATCTACAACTGAAACCTTATAATCTGATAATTGCCGGCTTTCATGGCCACCATGTAAGTTCGCAATCCCGTTTTGGAATAGATAGCGCCCTTGTTGTTTTTTTGGAGCGGTTGGCTGTAGAGAAAAATGTGGTGGTTGATTTATTCCGCTTGCCTTATGCCTTGACAAAGTTTGAATACGCCAATCGTTTTGCAGCTATTATTGTTTCCTACCAAAATATTCCTGCAAACCAACAACGCTCGGCTCAATTGATTTTTGGCGCTATAAGGCCTAAGGGGAAATTACCGGTATCGGTATATTCCTACCCCTCTTTTATTGGGAGATGTGAAGAGGGGTGGGGGTTCCCCGTTGGAACAGGCCTTTCATGGCCTGCACCAATACGTTTGAAATATGTGATCCCTGAGGAGATAGGCATCAACCGACAGCAATTAATTGCTGTTGATTTGCTGATGCAGGAAGCCATAGATAAACAGGCTACCCCCGGTGGACAAATTATTGCAGCTTACAAAGGACAGGTCTTTTACCATAAAACATTTGGCCGTCATACTTACGATAATAATTCGCAGGCCGTGCGCTGGAATGACAGCTATGATTTGGCTTCTTTGACTAAGGTAACGGCTACCCTACCGGTAGTAATGCATTTGGTAAATGAGCAGAAAGTGAATATTGATAAACGTTTAGGCGATTACCTGCAGGCAGTAAGTAAATATAAAGACAAGCAACAATTGAAACTGATGGATATTTTGACCCATCAATCGGGTCTGCCTGCCTTTCAACCTTTCCACCACACCTTTGTGATTGATGGTAAATTTTTAAATCCTAACGAGTTTAGAGTTGTTCCTACTGCTAATTTCAATATTCCGGTAGCGACAGGTATTTATACGTCAAAAAAAATTCCTGACTATATTTATAAAGAAATCAACAGCGCTACTTTAATGAACAAGGTTTACCGCTATAGTGACTGGGGGTTCATTTATCTGCAACAAATGGCAGAAGCCATAATACGCCAGCGCCTCGACCATGTAGCTGAGCGCCTGTTTTATGCGCCGCTCGGTATGAATTATACCGCTTACCGGCCATTAGAACGTTTCGCTGCCGCCTGCATTGTACCAACCGAACGGGACACTTATTTCCGTATGCAGTTGTTACAAGGCTACGTACACGACCCAACAGCAGCCTTGCTTGGCGGAGTGGCTGGCCATGCCGGGCTTTTCGGCAATGCCAACGATATGGCAAAAATATTGCAAATGTATCTGAACAAAGGAAGCTACGGCGGAACCACTCATTTTCATAGCGCCATAGTTGAACGCTTTACTGCTTGTCCGTACTGCAACAATGGTAACAGAAGAGGATTGGGTTTTGATAAACCAGAAATGAACCCTACTAAAAACAGCCCTGTAGGCCGCGAGGCCTCAGCCGACAGCTATGGTCATTCGGGCTATACCGGAACTTTCTGTTGGGTAGATCCTCAACGAGAATTAATATACGTTTTCTTGTCAAACCGCGTTTATCCCAGTGACGATAAAAAGTTGAACAGTTTGGACACCCGTTCCCGTATTCTTACGATTTTTAGTAAAATAATTGATGGGTTATAATCACTATCGTTTCGATATAATTAAAATAATTTCAATTGATTACAATTTTATCCTTTGATATATTGTAGTTGAGAAACTATTTTGAATTTTTCATTTGATACGATTAAGCCTCAATTTTATCATGGCTAATTGAATCATTGTTTCGGATGTATTAGTAGTAAACTCATAATCTTTTGCTAATCTTCTGTAGCTTTCAAACAATGCAAATGTTCTCTCCACAATCCATCTTTTGGGTAAAATCCGGAAGCCCTTACAGGAATCGGAGCGTAAGACTACTTCCAATTATAATATGCTGCTTTAGCCCTTTTACTTTCTTGCCTCCGTCAAGCCCTCTGTCACGACCGCCAAGACGGGTGGTTTTCACACTTCGTGAATCAATGATTCCAATGCTCGGGATACTTGGCTTTCCCGCTTTCTGGCGGATATAATGGCGTAAAACTTCATTCAATCCTTCGTTAAAAATAAACGGTATTCCATGGTGCGAAGCTATCGGATAGCATACACCATTGGCATTCAGTCTTTAACAAATAAAATATAGCATTAAAAATCTCTCGTAAAGAGTGTTTTCGCTTTCGTTTTTTGCTATCTACAATTTTTTCTATAACTTACCATTGTTTTTCAGTTTAGTTGGTTGGATAATTAGTTTTGTTCATTTTCTTTGCATTTAATTTATTTATAATCATAAAGATACAAAATATTATTCAATTAAATTTCTGATAAACAAATATTTATATATTATTTTTAAAATTCAAAACAGTTTCTTAGTCTTTTAGCCCATTAATCATTAATCATTAATCATTATTTTTCGTATCTTTGTAAATTAAAATAATACGTAATACGATGATGTCATTTCTTAACGATAGAGTTTCAAAGGAGGGGCTTACTTTTGACGATGTACTTCTTGTGCCGGCACAGTCATTAGTCTTACCCCGTGATGTGAATGTGGCCGGTTGGTTTTCACGGCATATTAAACTTAATGCGCCTATTGTATCGGCGGCTATGGACACCGTTACCGAAGCGGCTATGGCTATTGCTATTGCCCGCGAAGGCGGAATAGGAGTAATCCATAAGAATATGCCGGTAGAAGAACAGGTGGAGCAGGTACGCAAAGTAAAACGCGCCGAGAATGGTATGATTGTTGATCCGGTGACTATCCATAAGGATGCCACTGTTGGCGATGCCTTACGTTTAATGTCTGAAAATAAAATCGGAGGTATTCCGGTGGTGGATAACGAGAGGCGGCTGATAGGTATAGTAACTAATCGCGACCTGCGCTTTCAGGAAGTAATGTCAACACCAATAGCCTCGATAATGACTTCCGAAAATTTAATCACTACTCATCCGGGTACCGATTTGCAACAGGCAACCGCCTTATTGAAAAAATATAAGGTTGAAAAATTACCGGTGGTTGACGCTCAAGGGAAATTAGTAGGCTTATTAACCTTCAAAGATATTACCAAGATTAAGGATAACCCACAAGCCAGCAAGGATGAGAAAGGCCGTTTGTGCGTAGCTGCAGCTGTAGGAGTGAATGCCCGCACAATGGGACAGATTGAAGACTTGGCAAGAGTGGGTGTAGATGCAGTGGTAATAGATACCGCTAATGGCAAATCTATGTTTGTGGTGAATATGTTGAAAGAAGTAAAAAAAGCATTCCCTCCATTGGAAGTGGTGATAGGCAACATTGCTACAGCCGAAGCCGCAAAAATGTTGGTTGACTGTGGCGCCGATGCTGTAAAAGTGGGTATAGGCCCCGGTTCTATTTGTACTACCCGTGTGGTAGCCGGCGTGGGTGTGCCTCAGCTTTCGGCTATTTATGAAGTGGCAAAAGCTATTGAAGGATCCGGTGTGCCGGTGATTGCCGATGGCGGTATCCGCTATTCTGGCGATGTGGTTAAAGCCATAGCAGCAGGAGCCGACGCAGTGATGGCAGGCTCGCTCTTCGCGGGAGTTGAAGAATCGCCCGGCGAAACAATTATACTGAATGGACGTAAGTTTAAATCGTATCGCGGTATGGGCTCGCTCGAAGCAATGCAGGACGGTTCTAAAGACCGTTATTTCCAGGATGTGGAAGACGATGTGAAAAAATTAGTGCCTGAAGGTATTGTTGCTCAAGTACCCTACAAAGGCTCATTGGCAGAAGTGTTTTATCAATTAATTGGCGGATTGCGTGCAGGGATGGGATATTGCGGAGCTGAAAATCTTACAGCGTTGAAAAAAGCTGCCTTCATTCGTATAACTGCTGCCGGCGTTATTGAAGGCCATCCACATGATGTAACCATTACGCGTGAAGCGCCCAACTATAGCCGTTAATGAGATACCTGCCTTTCATACTCCTTTTGTCATTATGCGTTTCGTGTAATTATTTTCGATCGAAACAACAAGAAAAAGAAGTGATATTGGCAGAAGTTGAAGGTGAAATTTTATACTTATCGGAAGTGGAAAATATTTTCTTTGTAAGTATGACACCAGAAGACAGTCTCGAACTGTTGAAGAATTATGTCTATAACTGGACTTGCCGATGTATAATGGCGGCTAAAGCCGAGCAAGTATTAAACAAGCAACAATTAGATGTTACGAAGGAACTTAATGATTACCGTATGTCGCTTTTAGCTTACCGTTATGAAATGTTCTGCCTACAACAGAAACTTGACACACTGGTAAGCCATGATGAATTATTAGCTTGTTATGAGCAAAATTCTTCGATGCTTTCGGTAACGCTTTCGCCAAGCGTGCGAGTAGTATATATAAAAGTAAGACAAACCGCCGAAGGATTAAATACGCTTCGGGTAGCTTTATTAGAAAACAGAGACCGTCAATATTTAGATAGCCTTTGCATAGCCATGAGTGTGCAACCCAATTATATGAGTAATCAGTGGCTTAGTATAGATGAAATTCCCAATTTGCTTTCTTTCTCTAAAGACCAATGCAATTTTGCCATAAGAAATAACCTGTCTATGGTAGAAGAGAGAAGAGGCGGTTATACCTATCTTCTCGGCTTACGCGAAGTGAAAAGACGTTCCGACTATCCTTCCATAACACAACTAAAAGAGTTGTATTATAGCACAATTATCAATCAGCGAAGAATAGAATTGCTAAAAAAAATAGAAAAAGATGTGTATAATGATGCTTTAGATAATCAACGTTTAAAAATTTATGTCAATGAATGAATATATGAAAAAATTAGGTGTAACTTTATTGAGCCTGATATGTTGGGGCCTTCCATTGTCGGCTCAGGATGGTTTAATTGATAAGGTAGTAGCTGTAGTGGGTGGAGAAATGATTCTGCTCTCCGATATAGAATCGGAAGTACTGATGATGCGCGTACAAGGAGTGGTTTCCGATAAAAACCTCAAATGTGAGGTGTTTGAAAATCTACTTCTCCAGAAATTATTGTTGGCTCAGGCACGTCTTGATAGTTTGAAAGCCGACGATAGTATGGTGGATGGCCAATTGGAACAACAGTTCCGTATGATATTAACACAATTGGGCGGTGAAAAGGCCACAGAAGCTTATTTTAAAAAGCCGATGTTTAAGCTCAAACAAGACTGGCGCGAACTTACTCGCGAACGTATACTCACGCAACTTATGCAGCAAAAATTAATGAAAGATGTGTCCATCGCCCCTTCAGAGGTAGAACATTTTTACAAAAAAATATCAAAAGATAGCTTGCCTATTATTCCCGATCAGTATGTCATTCGCCAGATTGTAATCCACCCACCGGCAAATGATGCCCGCTTCGAGGCTAAAGAACAACTCTTAGCTTTACGCGAACGTATAATTAATGGCGAAAGATTCACTACATTAGCTGTAATGTATTCTGAAGACCCTGAGTCGGCCAAGCGTGGCGGGGAACTTGGCTTGCAATCGGCAGAAATTTATTTGCCGGCATTCGCCGATGCAGCCTTGTCGTTGAAACCTGGGCAAGTATCGCAGATTGTAGAAACAGAGTATGGGTATCATATTATTCAATTAATTAGCAAAGAAGGTAATGATATGTTCAACGCACGGCACATCTTGCTTAGGCCAAAATTTACTTCCGATGCCCGTCAAACAGCATTTGTCCGTTTAGACAGCATTGTTGACTTGATACGCCTTGATAGTATAAGCTTTGAAAATGCCGCCTTACGCTTCTCTACTGATAACAAGTCGAACCTGAATGGTGGTATTGTGGTAAATGAACGCACTATGACTTCTCGTTTCGATAAAGACCAACTGGAACCTGTCGATTATATGGTGTTGCGTAATATGCAAGTTGGCGAAATTTCACATTCTTACGAGGCAATGGATGATAAGCGTAATACGATTTATAAGATTATTAAATTAGAAAGCCTTATACCATCGCATACTGCCAATATTAAAGATGACTATAATATTGTACAGAGTATGGCCAAACAGAAACGGCAAATGGATAATTTCAACAAGTGGGTAGAAAAGAAACAAGCCTACACCTATATCCGTATTGATCCCTTGTATAGCAACTGTAATTTTGGACGTAAAGGTTGGATTAAATAATTATACTATGCTCCGGATACGTACCTGCTGTTTTGTGGCGACCTTGCTGTATTGCTTTTCCTTGTCCGGACAGGAAGCATCGGAAAAACGCGAGCCTATACACATATTGAATTCCAGTATTATGCGGGGAACGCAAGACAATGGCCGTACGGTACGCTTGTTGGAAAATGTGCAATTAATGCACAATGGGTATCTTATGCAGTGTGACAGCGCTAATTATTTTCCGTCTAACAATAGTTTTGAAGCATTCGGGAATATTGTAATCTTTAAAGCTAAAACCTTCCTTTATGGTGAAACCTTACACTACGACGGTAATACCAATATTGCACAAGTACGTGGAAAGATTGTCAGGTTGGTTGACGATAAAACCGTGCTACGTACTTTTTTCCTCGATTTTAACACCAAGCAAAGCGTTGGTTATTTTTATGGAGGAGGGACTATGGATGATAAAGAAAATGTATTAGAAAGTGATAAGGGCTATTATTATTCTAACGAAAAATTAGCAAAGTTTGAGGGAACAGTAGAGATGCGGAATAAGGAGTATGATATTTATTCCGATTCCCTGCACTATCATACCGATAGAGAATTTACGGTTTTTCTTGGTTCCACCAATATATGGCATAAAGATGGATTTCTATCCTGTGAAAGCGGTTGGTACGACAAGCCCCGCAATTATTTTCATTTTTCCAAGAAGGCTTATGTATTGTCCAAAAAACAGGAAATGTGGGCTGATAGTATATTTTATGACCGTAGTATAGAAAAAAGCACACTCTACGGAAATATTCAACTGTTAGACACTACACGCTCAGTACTGGCATTCGGTGATGAGGGATATTTTGAAAATGAAAGCCGAGAAACATGGTTAATGCGCAATCCCTCAATAGCCTACTATGAAGTTGATGAGGAGGGGAAAAGCGATACCTTATTTTTGCGTGCCGACACACTACACTTTCTTCGTATCCCGAATCCGGCATTGTATCCAAAAGATTCCGTTACGAGTGACGGGTTACGAGTGACGAGTGATACGCTGAATAGTTACGAGTTACAAGTTACGAGTTACGTGTCGGATAGTCTTTCGAATGTAAGTGATACATTAGATAATTACGAATTACGAATTACGAATTATGAAGAGTTCGACGAAGTCAATGACGAATTGGATAACATTCCGAAATTAGATAGTATTCCGAAGGTGGAAGAAATACCAATATTGGTGGCGCAAGATTCGCTTAAAGTGCAGGACTCGCCAAAGGTGCAAGAATTACCGGAAATTCAAGACTTGCCAACAGTGCAGGATTCTCTTGAGGTACGAAACCTGCTTGAGGTACAGGATTCAATCATGGTTCAAAGTCTACTGGAAGTGTTAGATTCGCTTGAGGTGCAGTATTTATTTGCGGTGCAAGATTTATCTGCACCGCAGGATTCGCTATTATTCCCCTCTCCCCTACAACAAGCAGGAGATACGCTTGCGTCTGCTATTGATTCGGTTTTGCAATACTTTTTTGCCTATCGAAATGTGCGTATTTTTCGAAGCGATGCACAGGGCACCTGTGATTCCTTGGTTTATTTTCTGAATGATTCTTTGGGACTAATGTACCACAACCCTGTATTGTGGAATGATGGAAACCAGATAAGCGCCGACAGCATGCGTTTCATTACTAAACATGAGGAATTGTACAGAGCCGAATTTTTAAGCTCTGCCTTTATTGCATCAGAAGAGGATTCTATACGCTTTAATCAAATCAAGGGGCGCGATATGTACGGCTATTTCCGCGATAACGAATTATATTTGTTAGACGTGAAAGCCAATGTGCAAACGGTGTTTTATATGACGGAAGAGGATATAATAACTAACGTGATTATAGGAGAAAGTAAAAATATGCAAATATATGTAAAGGAACGCAAAATGTCGCGGATTAAATACTTAGACAGCCCTGAGATTACCATACATCCACTCGATATGCTGTCAGAAAACCAACAACAACTGAAAGGCCTGAACTGGCGCGATGCCGAGCGGCCGAAAACACGCTACGAGGTGTGCCACCGCGAAGTGCTGCCCTCACAACGCGCCGAAACACAATTATTGGAAAAACCAACCTTCTCGATCACCACGAAGATTGATGGGGTGAGGTGACTAAGGTTAGGTGAAAGTAGAAGAAAATTGTAGAACAGAAGAGCAAATATTTTGTATATTTGTAATTGAAATATATCATTAAAAATGGTATGAGTACGTTGTTTAACATATTTAAAAATTAAAGCTTTAGCTTTATCCTTGGATTCGAAACTTAGGAAATTTCAAAGCCACAAGAACATCCATGCCTTCGGCGTGGGCTTACCTCATATTTGTGGCACAGGTATCCTAAGACCTCGAATCCAAATATAGTTAAAGTTCCACGTTTTTTTATTTGTGTATTAGAAGGTTATAACTCAGTGATTAAAAATATGAAAACAATTTATTCTCAATCCGGAATAGTTACAGAAGATGGCAGAAAATGCTACCTTATTCCTTATGAAGAAATCCAATGGATTAAGGCAGAGGGTAATTATTGTATGCTCTTTACCCAAGCGTCTCGTCTTCTTGTTCGCCAATCGTTGGATTATTTTCAGACTCATTTAAAATCTTCCTTTTTCCGATATCACCGCTCCTGTATTGTGAATCTTATATATGTAGAATTGTACGACAAAAAGAACAGGAGACTGTATTTGAAAACAGAAACTGTTTTACCGGTGGCTCGTTCCTTACATAAAACGTTGTTGGGGAAAATATATGATTTCAACAAACAATTTGATAATTAGGTATATACAACTGCTACGCTTATATATCAAACTGTACTGTTCATCACAAATATTTGCAAAACATATTTTTATATTGTTATTTTGAAAAAATTAAACCCTATGAAACGAATTTTACTTTTTACATGTTTTATTACATTCTTGGCGTGTATTGATGTTGTTAAATAAATAGCGGTCAACCTTAATTTCGGGAGGTGTGGGTGCCAAT
>JAIRUB010000081.1 GCA_031254635.1 Prevotellaceae bacterium
ATTAATGATTTAAAAATCAATAGTTTAAACAATTACCAAAATTTAATAATTAAAATTTAATAATTATTTTTTGATAAATCTATAAATCATCTTTCATCTTTTTATTTATTATTAGGCAAACACATAGGTTTGCCTCCTACTTCATAACTACCTTGTACCCTGCACCTTTCACCTTTCACCCTTAAATTCATAATTCATAATTCATAATTCATAATTATTTTGCTTATCTTTGCGCTTGGGTAAGTCTTATACGACCAGCTCCTGCTGAACTCCCCCAGGACCGGAAGGTAGCAAGGGTAAGTAGTTGTAGCGGTGCGATGTAAGTAGCTTGCCCATTTTTTATTAAATGTGTATGAAAATTGTAGTCGGACTTTCGGGAGGGGTTGATTCCAGCGTGGCAGCACTATTGCTCAAAGAACAAGGGCATGAGGTAATTGCTATGTTTATGCAGAATTGGCACGAGACCACAGGCACGCTCTACGGCGATTGTCCATGGAAAGACGATTTGGCTATAGCACAGTTGGTTGCAAAGAAATTAGACATTCCCTTTCATTTCATTGATTTAAGCGCCGACTATAGTAAAAAGGTGGTTGATTACCTCTTTGCCGAATACGAGCGCGGGCGCACGCCTAACCCCGATGTATTGTGCAACCGTGAAATAAAATTCGATGCCTTCCTCAAGGCTGCTATGGAGCTGGGAGCGGATAAGGTGGCTACGGGGCATTATGCACGGATAATGAACAATGAACAATTAACAATTAATAATGAACAATTAATAATTAATAATAAAAATAATTTCCAACTTTCAACTTTCAATTTTCAATTTCATTTATTGGCGGGGGTTGATCCAAAGAAGGATCAATCATACTTTCTTTGTCAGTTGTCGCAGGAGCAGCTGGCTAAAGCATTGTTTCCTATCGGGCATTTACAAAAGTCGGAAGTGCGTAAATTAGCTGCGGAAGCGGGACTGCCCAGCGCCGACAAAAAAGACTCGCAAGGTATCTGCTTTGTAGGAAAGGTTGACCTGCCTGTATTCCTGCAGCAACGATTGGCTGCCAAAGAGGGTAATATAGTAGAGATTTTTTCGCTTGCCGTTGGTTTAAACCAGCGGCAAGAAAAGGATGACGCTCCATTAGCCACTCTTTGCACCCCTTACAGCTACACGCCACAAAGCGGTAAGAAAATCGGTGTTCATCAGGGGGCACACTTTTACACCATCGGTCAGCGCCACGGATTGAATGTAGGCGGACACGCGCAACCGCTCTTTGTTATAGCTACCGATACCCTTACCAATACTGTATATGTGGGCGAGAGCCAAGAACATCCGGGACTTTTCCGCAAGGGCTTGTTTATCCTCAGCGAGGAGGTGCATTGGTTACAGCCGCAACTTCGCATGGAACACGGGGAAGAGCGCAATTACTTGGTACGTATCCGTTACCGTCAACCTCTGCAGAAAGCGAAACTGCATTGCAGAAAAGAAGGTATGTACATTATATTTGAAACGCCGCAGCGTGGTGTAGCCGCCGGACAGTTCGCCGCCTGGTATGAGGGAGAGGAGTTGTTGGGAAGCGGGGTTATCAATGATTAATGGTGAAAAATAAGTCAGTTTTTCTTCTGAAAAATGATTGAACTTGCATAAAATTCATTCGTTTTATCAATAATATCAACCAATTGCTGCCATTCTTCCTTGGGAATAAAAGTTTGATGGTATATCTTTTTTGTTTTTATTGTTATAGTAGTATTTTCTATACCGGCAACGGCCTCAAAGGTGGCATATTTGTTTGAAAAACGCACATTCAAATGTTCAATATTGTCAGCAAAGTATTCAGTCGGAACTTGGATGAGGATTTCATTTTCGAATATCCGAGGTGTAGGAAGATAAGCATTTGTGTTTCTATTTCTCTCATTTTCAGTTGGATTCCATTGTTTTCCGATAAGTTTGCCGACAGCAAAAATAATATTTTCTCCCGCAATTCGAACAAAATCATTCATCGTATATGAGATATTGTATTCAAGTTGTGGTTTTGCCAATGTCACTCCCAAGCTGGAAAAAGAATAATTTTTCACCTTATCAGGGGCGAAACCGTGATATTGCATTATCTCACCCTCTATTGTTTCAGCATATTCTTCCCTGCTTTTTTCGAAACTACCTTCTACTTCTTGAATAAATTTGCGTGTATTTTTTTTCTTGTTTAACTCATCAATGTAGCTTTTAACTTCCATCTGTAGAAAACTTCTCAACTCCTTATCCCAATCTTCGAACAAAAGCAACATGTATTGAATATCAATTTTAAGATCTCCTAACCATACAGAATGGCGTTGTATATCTATTTTATGTATATCGTCAGGGTTAAATGATATCTGCAACTGTGTTTTACGGCTGTTATCCTCGGAACTTGATTCGGGCAAAGTGATAGCATTGCTCCAAAACCCCTTAACATTCATAGAGCCATCTAACAATAATGAAGGGTTGATATGCTGATATACAAAGGTAGAAACAAATTCGCCTTGTAAACCGTTCGGTATTTCTCCCGGTACCCTATAACGATACGGAGCAAAAAAATATTGAGTTTCCTCATTAGCTACAATCAGGTATGTTAAATCATCTGCTGTTAGAATTTCATCTTTGCGGGCACTATATTTGTTCGTAGCAAATCCAATCTTCGAATCAATTTCATATTCTTTAAACAGATTGTTTAACACTAACATAAATGTAGAAGAATTGTAATAGAGATCCCTTCTGACAGGCCACTCAAAATTTAGCGCTGTATA
>JAIRUB010000076.1 GCA_031254635.1 Prevotellaceae bacterium
TGTCGCGAGTTCAACAAGGATATAAAGTACAATACTTTATTAAAATATTGTGGTCGCAATTTTGGTTCCAAGTCGAAAATAGCCCGTAAGAGCCATGTAAAAAAGGATTTGCAGGCAGTGGAGGATTTTAAAAAAAACTTTGGACGAATCTGCCGGAACATCTACGAGGGAAATAAAGAAAAGTACAAACAGGTAAATTTGTATTTTCAGGACGAAAGTCGCTTCGGACTCTTCACCAAAGCAGGCAGGATGCTAACAGCCAAAGGCATAAAACCTATTTGCAGCTCTCATCAGGAGTATAGTTCCACATGGTTGTTTGGAGCATTTTCTCCAATAAGCGGCAATAACTTTATGATGGAATTTCCCGTTTGCAATACAGAAAGATTAGAAATCAGTTCGTTTATTGATAACGCTGCCAATGAAATCAACAAAGACATCGTAATATCCACCTGCGCTTACAAATATATTTTTTTCGATTCATTTTGGAATGATATATAATTCATATTTGTATTACAACGTACAAAGGTATACAAAAAATGAATGTGGTTGATTGGTTACTTGAATAACGATGTGATAAGAGGAAATCGCTTTACGATTAATGATAAATATACCTTTTCCTTTCACCCCTACCCTATTTTCTCCTTCAGTAATGCAATAATGTCTTCCTTGTCGGCTAATATCTTGTGGAGCTGGGCAATTTCATCTTGTAGCCTATGAATGCGTTGTACTAATGAAACTGTATTGAACTCGCCATATTGATGGAGAGGCTCTTTTACGATGAAACTGCCTTCGGTATTGTTTTCCATATCAGGATGGGTGATTTTTAATGTGCTTACACCTAAGGCTTCGGCAATTTGTTTCAATCGTGACATGGATATATTGGTTTTTCCCCGCTCGATTTTAGAATATGCGGTAACAGAGATTCCCAAGTCATTAGCCATATTTTCCTGGGTTAATTTTTTCTCGCTTCGTAATAACCTTATACGGTCTCCGTACTTTTCCAGATTTTTCATACTGCAAAAATCGGACATTCAAAAATAAAAAATAATAACTAAAAATTGCATAATATAAATTTTAGGTTTATATTTGCACAGATTTTTAAACTTTTGGTTATTATCGGTTCAACCCTACCATTAATTTATAGGGTTATTTAAGAAAAGAAATAAATCAATAGTAAAGTTTTTTGAATTAGGGTGTTAAAGGTGACGGTATACGTGGATTGAGAAACTACACGACAACAGGTCTTCTTCAAGGTGGTAAAAAATAGTACTTGTTTTTTATACCGTCACGAACATCCTTATTATCCAACAAATTGTACCTGAAATAACTAATACGGCTGGAATGGTGATAACCCAGGCTGCCACTATATTAGCTGCTGTTCCCCAACGCACGGAAGCAAGCCCTTTTGTAACACCTACGCCTATAATAGAGCCGGTAATGGTGTGGGTGGTGCTTACCGGAATACCGGCAATGGCAGTACCTATCAAAGTCATGGCACCGGAAGTTTCAGCGCAAAATCCCTGAAAGGGTTTAATACTTGCCAATCCATCGCCTAAGGTTTTAATGACTTTATGGCCACCGATAAGCGTGCCTAAGGAAATGGTGAGATAACAAGTGAAAATAACCCAGGTTGGGATGTAAAATTCATTTCCTAAAAATCCTCCGCTGAATAATAGAATGGCAATAATTCCCATAGTTTTTTGCGCATCGTTTCCACCGTGCCCTATGCTAAAAACAGCCGACGAGAATAATTGCAGCCCACGAAAAAGTTTGTCGGTTTTAAAAGGATTGGAGCGTTTAAATATCCACATCATAAGGCACATTAATAAGTATCCCAAAAGTAATCCAATAACAGGTGAGAGTATAATAAACAGTGCTATTTTTAAAATACCGCTCCACACCAAGGCTTGCGGCCCATGTATAAACAAGGCTGAGCCCACCAATCCACCGAGAAGGGAGTGTGATACGCTGATTGGCAGTCCCTTCATCGTACAAACATAAACCCAAATCACGGCGCCTATCAGGGCCGAAAGTATCATATATACATCTGTAAACTGAGGAAATACAATACCTTTTCCTACGGTATTGGCTACGGTAACACTGAAAAGAAAGTAGGCGGCGAAGTTCCAAAACGCAGCCCATGCCACAGCCATAATAGGGGAAAGCACCCGCGAAGCTACAATAGTGGCAACAGAATTGGCGGCATCACTCATCCCATTAAGGAAGTCGAATATCAATGCAATAACAATGCCTATAATAACAAGTGTGAGCATACAGCGAAATTAAGCAAATTTTACAATAATACGGCGAATAATATTACCCACATCCTGTGCACGATCGGTTGTTTCTTCCAAGGTTGTCACAATCTCTCTTTGTTTCATGAGCGTAACCGGATTTGCTACATTGGCAAAAAGGTTAACTGTCGATATTTCATACAAATCATCACATTCATGTTCAATCACTTTTATGTGCTTGCATTGTTCAAGCACGCCTTGAATATTTTTTCGGATAGACGATAAATTGCCAAGTATATCACATAAGAGCTCGGCATCTTTTACTATAAAATCGGCCAACTGAACCATGTGTTCCGTGATAGGACAAGGTTGATACATTACAATTTTCTTGCCGGTATCGTTAATAAGGTCGATAAAAGAATCGACATACGAAGTAAGGCTTTGAATATCATCTCTATCGAACGGGGTAACAAAACTTCTGTTTAATTCGTCAAAAATTGTTGCGGCAACTGTATCGCCCTTTGTTTCTACAATTTTGATTTCGCGATAAAGCAATTTTTGCTCTTCTTCATCGGTTTCCCGAACTTGTTCGGCTAATAATTTAGCGGTGGCTAAAACGAATTCGCCTTGCTGCTTAAACAAGGTAAAGAACTTACGTTCCTTAGGAACAAGAAATTGCAAAAAACTATCCATGTTTCATAAAGTTTTAATTTTCAGCAAAATTAATGCAAGATTGTTAAGTGAATATAAAATTTATATTAAAAATGCAATACGCTAATTATCAGCATATAAATACTTGTATTTATATTTTTTTGGCTGTTTCGTATATTTTTTTTACCTTTGCAGCCCTTTTTAAAATAATTTATTAACTAAAAAAACAACATTATGTTGAAACAGTACGAGACCGTTTTCATTGCAACTCCCGTTTTATCTGACAGCCAGATAAAGGAAGCGGTAAAAAAGTATCGTGACTTCATTACCGAAAATGGTGGTGAAATTGTACACGAGGAAAACTGGGGTTT
>JAIRUB010000082.1 GCA_031254635.1 Prevotellaceae bacterium
ACATCCACCAAGGGGTATTGGCATACGGCTTCTATGTGTTTGTCGGTATAGCTTTCATCGTACCTTATGATACCTAATCTACCAACATCTACAAAGTCAAACGCTTGCTTTTCTACTAAGCGAAGTAAGGCTTCGCCGTCGGCAGCCGAAAGAAATTCACCCTTTTCATTCAATAATTTAAGTGCATTCCATTCCTTTGGATTATGCGAGGCGGTGAGGATAATTCCGCCATCGGCTTGTTCCCATACCACAGCCATTTCTATCGTAGGTGTAGTTGCCAAGCCCAGATTTACCACATCAACTCCGCAGGCCATCAAGGTGCCGCACACCAATTTATCTAACATAAGGCCTGAGATGCGGGCATCGCGCCCCACCACTACTTTCAGGCGGGTAGTGCTATGATGCGTGCGCAGCCAAGCTGCGTAAGCTGCAGCGAAGTTCACTGCGTCAACAGGAGTTAAGGCTTCGCCCGGTTGTCCTCCAACCGTTCCACGGATGCCGGAGATAGATTTAATTAGGGACATGAGAATTGAAAATTGAAAGTTGTTGAGTTGGTTGTTTGTTGAGGCGTTTATTGTTTTTTAAATGCATTTTTATTTGTGCCAAATTAGTACAAAGTTATAACATCTTTTTTACTCTTGCAAATTCGCATCCGTCAGCTGACGGATATGCAGCATACACCCACGCTTGCGTGAAACCTTAAGTGGGCTGTATTATCAATAAAGATTTTTACTAAACATCTCGTGGAATACGTATGTTCAATATTCGTGCTGCTTTTTCGTAGAACTTCTGCCGCCATTGTGCTAACCTGCCAATAGTCGGTGTTTCTTCGTCATTAATTCCGAGATGCTGTGTTTTGTCTGCTATAATGTTGGTATGTCGTAGTATATCCAATGTACTGCCAGACTGCTGCTCATCGTCAAGTTGCATTTTGTTGTGGGGTTGTTTCACTTGTTCATTATGCTGTATGATTACATTTTCTTGTCGGGACAGTTTCGTAATCAGTCCGTTGTTTTGCACATATGAATACAATGCCTCAAAAAATGAATCTTTACAAAGAGTGGATGAATCGCCTATAAGGAATAATTTTTTTTTCGCACGTGTAATTGCCACGTTAATTCTTCTGTAATCAGCAAGAAAACCGATTTTTGATTTATGATTTGATCTTACAAGACTAATAACAATAATATCTCGTTCTTGTCCCTGAAATCCGTCAATTGTTTTAATGAAAATTAATTTGCGTGCTAAAAAAGTTTTAAAATAAGGACTCTCCTTTATTTTTTTTTGAAATAAATTAACTTGTGCGGAATAAGGGGATATGATGCCTATCTTTATTTTTTCGTTCAATATAACGGACTCTCCAATCTTTTCTATATATTCGAAAAGCGTTTCCAATATCAAATCAACTTCAGCCTCATTATAAATACTTGTGCCTTCTTTTTGTCTGTTTTCATGGGATTGGAAATGAGCCGTATCAATCCATTCAACAGGTATATCGTTATTCATAAGCGTTTTATATTGCACCAAAGGGGAGGCAACCAAACGACCTTTATAGAACCATTGCGACGAAAAATTCATGATACTTTCGTGCATTCTGTATTGAGTTTTCAACAACGTAGCACATGTCGGCTTGCTTTCAATTATTTTCTCAAACAAAGTATGTATCAGTCCCGATTTTGCGGCTTCGTACGATTTAATAGTTGGCGGTAGTTGCTTGTGGTCGCCGGCAAAAATCACCCTGTTCGCTTTTGTAATTGGCACCCAGCATGCCGGCTCTAATGCTTGGGCTGCTTCATCAATAAAAATGGTTGAAAATGAAATGCCGTTAAGTATCTTGTTTGCAGCCCCAATCATCGTTGCTGCAATTACTTGATTGTTTTTTAAAATGTATGAACGAATAAAAAACTCAAAATGGGATATGGTTTCATTATGATTTTTTATTTCATTCTGTATCCTCTTTCTTTCTTGTCGGTTTTTATTGTTTTTTAATTCAACTCTTAACTTTCTCACGATGTTTTTACAGGAAAGTATAGTGGTGTAATAAGGATGTTCGCAATATATGGCTTCGTATGTAACATTCAACAATTCATCTGTTACTTTTGAGGGATTGCCGATTCTTACGACACTAATACCTCGCTCCATTAACTTTTCTGCTATGATGTCAACCGCTATGTTATTATAGGCACATACCATAACTTGGGACTCGGTTTTCAATGTCTCAATAATTGCTTCCACAAGTGTAGTCGTTTTTCCTGTACCCGGTGGTCCATGGATCAAAGCGACATCTTGAGCAGATAAAATACGATTGACTGCAATTTGCTGCGATGAGTTCAACCATTCGTTGTGATACAGTTCATAATTGTTGAAACTTGGCTCCTGTGTCCCTAACATGATATCTAATAGTATTGTCAAACGGTTATCGGAAGCCTTATAAATGTTATCCAAAGCCTTTTCCATTACGCTATATGTATACTTACTGAACGTAAGATGGATACCTATGGCAGATTCATTTTCCGTCCAAAGCAAAGGATTCTGCGCGTGATAAGATATTTCTACTGTTTTTTCATGTATTAATTCGATTATTCCTTGTATTGAATGAATGATGGCGCCCGTTAGAGTGTTTATTTGAAAAATAATGACATCACTATTCGGCTGAAAAACATGTTCTTCTTCAACATCTTTTGGTAATTGAAACCTAATCCGAATCTTTTCTTCATTTTCTTGTACTCTCTTTGTAAATGCTACCGGATACCAACAAATACCATCTCTTATGGATTTTCCCATTTTTGAGAGAGAAAAATTACTCAAATTATTTGAAAAAAAGGTATTTTCTTCATTTTTCTCAATCCATAATAGACGCTTGAGCCTTTCTATATGTTTTCTTACTTTTGGTTCCAATTAAGCATTGTTTTAATTTTCTTACCTTATTTTTTCTTTAATGATTATCCGTAGTTATACCTAAATTCATTTTTATAGCTCACAGATGCGAGCATCAACCTATCAAATAAATTCTCTCCGAAATACCGACGATTAAATTTATAACAGAACTCATTGAG
>JAIRUB010000226.1 GCA_031254635.1 Prevotellaceae bacterium
GTGACTTTTTTTCTCATACCATTCAAAACATTACCTCTGATATGGTGAAATCAATAGGCAGCTACAGCTACCTTTCTTTAAATTCTTTCTGGGCTGATTAAAATGTCATTTTTGTATAATTCGCCAATATGTGTTTTTCCGTCCATTATGTTATCAATTTCAGACAATAAAAAAAGCGTGGAAACAACCTGTCTGAGTATCAGGTTTTCACGCCTTCGTATTTAACAAGTCGTTCCACGCCGCATACACGGCGTTCACTAACTTATTCTTGAATTATTTATAATAATCCCTATATCCATCAATCTACTCTACCTGCTCTTTTTCTTTCTCTTTTTCCTGATTGGGAGTTTGTTTTCCCTTAAAAAGTAAAATAACCCCCAAGATAATCATAACAATAGACATTCCGGTAAGAAAGCCGGCTAAAAATTCACTCAGATTAAACAAATGAAGCCAAAGGTTGCCCAATGATGTCATGGCGCCTCCCAGGACAATCATTGCAAGGGCAAATTTTTGTAACCGCGACATGGTTTTCATATTATTTAAAGTCTTCGTTGGTTAAACCTGCGTTTACTTTAACATCGCTTATTGTCGTTACCATTTCCATTCCGGCAGCTTTTTGTTTGATAGTATAAGGGAATAATATGCCATTCACCGGACGATAGTCGCTAAATTCCATAATTTGTTGTATTGTTCCCTGAGGCGTGTCTGCAGTAGTCGAAGTTTTTATCAATAGTCCGGTTTTAGTATCGAACCAATAGGTTTTCAGGCTGCCGCTATCCACATCAAGAATGTAAGCATCATTCTCTATGCCTTTTACAGTCATTGTATAGCCATTCTTTACAAAATTCATGGGTGGACAAATACCGGCTTCGGCTTTAATCGCATCAAATTCTTTTCCTTTGGTAAATTCCTGGTTGCCGGCCATACCCGACATGTTAAGCGTTTTACCATTGAATATTACTTTTTGCACAACCATGCCGTTCATAGTGATAGTTGTAAGGCTCATTTCCGGCTTTTTGAACATTTGACTGAAAACTAATTGTTGCCCCATTGCGCTTACCGATCCGGTCATCTTATAATCGTTGATGGCTTCAATGGCTGCAACACCGCCTAAGGCTTTTACATAGTTATCAATAATTTGCTCGGTTGTGATTTCAGCAGTTTTAGTTTCGGGAGCAGCTATTGGGTTAACATTTATATCATAGAACTGTACGGTATTATTACTATCAAATTGTTTCAGCGTTTCGGCGTGCGACTTGTCGCCAACCACCACTACCCAGGCATTTTCAGGTTTAAAGTATTTTTTTGCGGCAGCTTGCACATCGGAAATAGTTACTGCTTCTAAGCGTTTCAGGTAATTCTTGTAGTAATCTTTCGGGAGATTGTACTTATCAATATTAACAGCAAATCTGGCAATGGTTGAAGATTCTTGAAGGCTCCTGCCAAAACTTCCTGCAATGTATGCTTTAGCACCTTTTAAATCATCTTCGGTTATTGGAGTATTTATCATTCGGTTCATTTCGTAAATTATCTGCATAAGAGAACTGTCGGTGGTATTTGCTTTTACCGATGCGCCTCCGTTGCGGCCCGATGATATTTCAAATAATCCTACTTGTTCACCTTCCCTTAAAAAACTGTATACTCCATATGTATAGCTGTTAGTTTCTCTCAGGTTCATGAAAAGACGGCCGGCCATGCCGCCGCCAAGAACGTAATTGGCAATACGCGCTGCCTCAATATCCGGTGCGCCCGGCTTGAAGTCCACCGGATAAACTAAACTTACGACTGACTGAACTGCGCCATCCTTATTAAACATGGCCACTTTCGATTGTGCAGGCGCTTGAGGGATAGTATAGCTTGTTTCCGGAACATTTTTCTTTTCCCACATTCCAAAGTATTTTTCGGCATTAGCCTTTGCTTCGGCTTCGGTAATGTTGCCTACTATTACGAGGCGCATTGCGTTAGGGGCAAAGTAGGTACTGTAGAATAACTCTAAATCGCTTACGGTTACGTTGTCAATTGTTTCTATGGTTTCAACTTCCCCGCTTGGAAAGTCTTTACCGTAAGCCAAAGCCGATGCCATTCGCGAAGATATTGAAGCAGGGTCGTCGTTAATGTATTGCAATCCGCTTTTTTGTTGGGTCTTATTCAAGTCCAATTCTTCTTGTGTAAAAACGGGATTGAGTATCATGTCGGCAAGTAACTCCAGCATCTTAGATTCGTACTTTTTTAAACTCGAACCATAGCCGCCGCGGTCGTTGAGGTTCATTCGTGCAGCTATGAGGTCTATTTCCTTGTTCAATTGCTCTTTTGTTTTCGTTTTTGTAGCTGTGCCTATTACACCGCCGAACGATTCCTGTAAGCCGGCCTTGTTGCCTCCCAAGGCGGGTTTGATGTCTAACTGTAACGAGTAGTAAACAATGGGAGCGCGATTATCTTCTACTACAAAAACCTTTAACCCGTTGGCGAGCGTAAATATTTTTGCATCTTTAATATCGATTTCTTTTGCAGGTGCAGCCGCCGGGCGTATGCTGCGGTCAACTGTTTGTGCGCTTAACGTAGCTACGCAAAGCAGAAGAACTACTATGTTGAATATTTTTTTCATTGTGTTTTCTGATATTTAGTGAACCATTTATTATTTCTGCGATTCGGGCAGGTAGTGTAATACTACCCTGCTATCTTTATTCAGGTATTTGCGTGCTGCATCGCGAAGGTCTTCGCGGGTAATACTGTTGTAATTTTCCAACTCTTTATTAATCCGTCCGGCATCTTTAAAATAGGTATAGCCGTTTGCCAATTCTTGCGAAATAGCGCTTAGCGATGTTAATCCGGATGCAAATTCGTACTCTTTTGCAGCCTTAGCCATTTGAAATTCTTCTTCGTCAATAAGCTCGTGCAGTTTTTCTATTTCTGCATTAAGGGCGCTTTCTACCTCTTCAATCGTTTTTCCGGCATTAGCAATAGCGGCAACAATTACTGGGCCGGGGTGTTCAAGGCCAAAATTTAAAGCCATTGCCATCATAGTAATTCCCTTATCGGTAAGGTTGGTTTTAAGGCGCGCACTTTTTCCGCTCGACAGGATAGAACATAAAAGGTCTATAGCATAACTGTCTTTTGTTCCCATT
Source organism: Prevotellaceae bacterium (assembly GCA_031254635.1). Taxonomy (GTDB): domain Bacteria; phylum Bacteroidota; class Bacteroidia; order Bacteroidales; family UBA932; genus UBA932. Next base: position 3,126 of record JAIRUB010000226.1, read on the forward strand.
GCAGGGCTGCGATATCCTGTAAACACACCGGGAAGTTGTATCTTATCATATACTATATCGCGAATTTCACCTGTCATAGGAGGTTCAACAATGGTTGGGCGGTTGATTGGAAATGTTCCTCTCGGTATGTCTCCAAAATATTTTTGAACCATTGCTTTTGCGTTTTCTTCTTCAAAATCGCCGGCAATAACCAATACACAATTGTTGGGTACGTAGTAGGTTTTGTAAAAGTTGTAAATATCGTCAAAGGTCGAATTACGTATGTGCTCCGGAGAACCTATGAGGAACGTGCGGTAAGGGTGAATGGTAAATAAGCGTATGCACAACTCTTCAATAAATGTCCCGTACGGATTATTGTCAATCGTTTGCTTACGTTCTTCGATAACCACTCCTTTTTGCGTGTTTACGCCAATGGTGTCGATCTTCGCATGTAACATACGTTCGGCTTCCATCCATAGCGCCAATTCTAATTGGTTGGCGGGCATCATTTCGAAGTAGTAGGTACGATCGAATGAGGTGTTGGCGTTGAGTTCTCCGCCACTTGCAGGAACAATTTTCATATACTCGCCCCTGTCAATGTGCTTTGAACCTTCAAACATCAGATGTTCGAAAAGGTGAGCAAACCCCGTTCTTTCCGGGTGTTCATTCTTCGAACCCACGTGGTACATCAGCGATACCATTACATTAGGCGTACTGTGGTCTTGATACAAAATCACATGCAGCCCATTTGGGAGGCCATACTCAATAAATTTGACTTTCTCCGTTTGCGCATCAACGGTGAAAATCATCAACAGCAAAAAGCTGAGAATTGCAAATGTTTTTTTCATAAAAAAATATTATTAATCATTAATCATTAAACGTTAATCATTATTATCCTTTTCTTCCAAAGAAAAAATCTCTTCTACCTTTGCATTGAATAGCTTGGCCATTTTGAGCGCCAGTAGGGTAGAGGGTATAAATTTTCCCGCCTCAATAGCGTAGATAGATTGGCGGGTAATGCCTAATTTGTCGGCCAGCTCCTGTTGCGACAAATTGTAACGCGCCCGTTCTATTTTTATAGTGTTTTTCATACTTTATCCCTTGAGTATTCTTGATTTTTTAATCTTAAAAATAATCAGGTAGGCTACAAACTGAATAAACAAGAGAGTTTTTGCCGCTATTTGCCAAGGAGTGAATACAATAAACAGTATGGTGATGCCAATACATATAATAATCGACAGCCGGAGCGAGTCCCAGCGCATAGCGTCTATATATTCGTCGTCGATTTTTTCTTTAGCCAGCATATAGCAAGCAATAGATAATAATAGCAAAACCCCGCCTAATTTTGGAATCCAATAATTAGTCATCACGAATCTTTCGCCTATTTCGCGCCCTAATTCAAGGCCGTCTACAAAACTGCCGTGGGGGCGGGAGAGCATAATTTCCTGATAGCTGTCAATCAAAGCCATTATGGTACTCACAATTATCACGGCGAAGAAAGCAAAAAAGCCAATGATGCCTATTTTTTTAAAATAATTGGGTAAGAATGCAAATTTCATGATTAGTTAAAAATTATGGCACAAAGATATAATTAAAATTTACAATATGCAAATAAAACTTGTCATTTTTATAATTAAAATTTACAATTACTTGTATTATAGCAAGTTTTGCAAAAATTGATTTTTTATGTATCTTTGCAAAACGGTAAAAAGTCAATTATAAACAAAAAAAACATATAAAATTTATGCAAAACGGGTATTTTAACATTGCCAAGCCGGTTAATGAGCCGGTAAAATCGTATGCTTCGGGGAGCGCCGAACGTAAATCGTTGTTGGACACTTATACAAAGATGTATAATGAGCAGATTGATATACCGATGTATATCGGTGGAAAAGAAGTGCGTACAGGAAAGACAAAAGCTGTAACACCTCCGCACGACCATCAACATGTGATTGGTCATTATCATCAGGGCGGAAAGCCGGAGATTCAACAAGCCATAGCAGCAGCTTTGAAAGCTAAACCGGCCTGGGAAGCCATGCCTTGGCAAGAACGGGCAGCTATTTTTATGAAAGCAGGCGATTTGCTGGCTACAAAATATCGCTATGTTTTGAATGCGGCTACAATGTTGGCACAGTCGAAAAATGTGTATCAGGCAGAAATTGACTCGGCCTGTGAATTAATCGACTTTTTCCGCTTCAATGTATATTATATGTCGACTATATATAAGGAACAACCCTTGTCGCCCTTCGGAATGTGGAATCGTTTGGATTACCGTCCGCTCGAAGGTTTTGTGTTTGCCCTTACACCTTTCAATTTTACGGCTATTGCCGGCAACCTGCCAACATCTCCTGCCATGATGGGCAATACAGTGGTATGGAAACCTTCGAACACCACCGTTTATACGGCCTATTTTATCATGCAATTGCTGCGCGAAGCAGGCTTGCCCGATGGCGTTATCAACTTAGTGTATGTTGGCGGAAAAGATGCCGGTGCAGAAATTTTCCCGCACTGCGATTTTGCAGGCATTCACTTTACCGGTTCTACAGGCGTATTTCATGAAATATGGAAAGCCGTGGGCGATAATGTAGCTAATTACCGCACTTACCCGCGCTTGGTGGGTGAAACCGGAGGAAAAGATTTTATTGTGGTTCATCCCACGGCTTACCCCAAACAAGTGGTGGCGAACCTCATTCGCGGCGCTTTCGAATATCAGGGGCAAAAATGCTCGGCCGCTTCCCGTGCTTATATTCCCCAATCGATGTGGCCTACCGTTAAACAAATGATGGTCGATGAACTGAAAACAATAAAAATGGGTCCTCCAAGCGATCCTTCAAACTTTGTGAATGCGGTTATTGATAAAGCAGCCTTTGAAAGCATAACCGGATATATCGACTACTGCAAGTCGGCCAAAGATGCTGAAATTATTTTCGGCGGAAATTATGACGGTAGCAAAGGTTACTTTATTGACCCCACTGTTGTGGTAACTACCGATCCTCATTTCAAGACTATGGAAGAAGAAATCTTCGGGCCGGTACTTACGATATATGTGTACAAAGATGAAGATTGGACAGCCACATTAGAATTGGTTGATAATACTTCACCTTATGCTTTAACCGGAGCGGTATTTGCTAACGACCGAGCAGCTATTGTGGAAGCCTCGAACAAATTGCACAATGCAGCGGGAAATTTCTATATTAACGATAAGCCTACGGGAGCCGTTGTGGGTCAACAACCTTTCGGCGGCGCACGCGCTTCGGGCACCAATGATAAAGCAGGCTCGCATCTGAACTTGTTGCGTTGGGTATCGCCGCAAACCATAAAGGAAACCTTTGTCACAGCCGATGACTACCGTTATCCTTTCTTAGGATAATGAGATTTTTTGCCGGCATATTGATGGCTGTCCTTTTTGTGCAAAACATTAATGCACAAAGCCCCGACAGCCTAAACGTGCCGAGCGGTGTGAACGAGATACGCTACATCAAATCGAATGAGTTTTTTGACGCTTTGCAGGAGCGGTCGAAAAGGTCTATATTAACAGAATTTATTGTTAGCTCTCTTATTTCGAACAACGACTGGCGGGGCAACGATGCCCGTGATGCTTCACAGAATTTGATTAATGAAGAAAGCTATTTCTGCGGTTTTGAAGGAAAGGAAATTACAAACATATACGTTCTTCCGCAGAATGTTTATAGCGATTCTTTATCTACGTTTTTTACCCGCACGGTAAATGCCTTGCACTATACTACCCGTGAAAATGTGCTGCGTAAATACTTGTTGTTTGAGGAGGGCGACAAGGTAGATCCTTTAACCATGATTCGTAATGAAGAAGTGTTGCGTAGCCTGAGATTTATTTCGGACGCTTATATCGTACTTACTGCACGCGACAGCCTCGGCGAAGCGGGCAAGGTTGATGTGTTTGTGTATTCGCGCGACCACTGGAGTATTGATCTTGATGTTGATGAAAAAGCTTCAGGAGAGTATGGCATTTATGGATATGAGTATAACTTTTTGGGATTAGGACACAGGCTTACCTTAGGAACTTATTTCCTGACAGACGCTCCGCACATAGCCGGATACATACTTGGGTATGACGCGGAAAATCTGTGGGGTTCCTTCTTCCGGTTTAGTGGTTTGGCCGACAGAAGCAGGGAGCAATATACCTATAGTGCAAGTCTGCAAAAACCTTTTATCAGGCCTACCGACTATAGTGCAGGTGTGCGCTATAGTGCAGAATCTATCATGGAAAGACAGTTGCTGGCCGATACAGTTCTGCCTGTGCAACGGCAAACTATTGATGTTTGGAGCGGGGTATCGTGGAAGTTCAAAGGGTTGGCAAATACTTTGTTCCTCACAGGCCGGTGGACTAATCTTATTTATCGGGAAAGAGGCTTGAATGTAGAAGCAGCATTGAATCCTTATTATCACGATAAGTCATTATTTTTGGCATCAACAGGGATTTATCGCGAGAGCTTTTATCGCGGTAGTTATATTTTCGGTTATGCTAACAGTGAAGATATTCCCTACGGATATAAGGTTGAATTGACCGGCGGTTATTTGTGGGGCGAGTTCTACGACTGTTACTATTTTTGCAGCAGTCTGAGTGCCGGACAGCGGATACCTATCGGCTTTATGAGCGGGAGTATTAACTACGGTTCGTTTTTTACTCAGGATTGGCAACCGCAGCAATCGGTCTTGTCGGTACAATTAAATTATTTCACCAATTTGTTTAAGTTGGGAACCGGATCTATTCGTAATTTTATCTCGCTGGAATATATTACAGGCATCCACCGCTTAGAAGGCGAGCGGGAGCGAGTAACCTATAATGGTGAAAATATGCGTATCTTGGAACTCCACCTCGTAGGCGGATTAAACCGGATGCTTCTGCGATTGGAGTCGGTTTATTTCTCACCTGTCTATTTTTATAATTTCCGTTTTGCCTTTTACACTTTCTCTGATATGGGATGGTTAGGCGATGATTATAATGTGCTTGCTAACGACTTTAGTCTATCGGCCGGATTAGGCATACGTATAAAAAATGATCGCTTAATTTTTACTTCTATTCAACTTCAGTTTGGCTACGCAATAGTGAACCCCGGAAAAGGTACGAGCAAATGGTTTTCTTTGGGAAATGAACCGCGTGTTAATGCCCAACGCTACAGGCCGAACAATCCGTCGATCGTTGGATTTCAATAAAAACGAAACCCGGCAGGAAGGTCTTCCGCCAGGTTTCTGTACCACCAAGTAATTAATAGAAAATACAACTTTTTAACGCTTAATTCCAATGGTGGTCCAATTAGAACACTGCTCCGGGTTGTTCCGGAGGCAGTTCAAATTCTGTGTCTTGTGGTATCTTTTTCTGAGCATGATTCATTTTTGAGCCGTAGGTAACATGCCCGGGTGAAGGTACCGTTTTATTATCAATTTCTTTTAAATATTCATCGTCGAGGTTAGCAAATTTTGCCTGCTCGCTGTAAAAGCGTAACTCAATTTCACCCGTAGCTCCATTACGGTGTTTGGCTATAATAATTTGTGCAATGCCACGGAGCGAACGGCTATTAGCATCTTCTCCATCATCGTATATACCATAGTATTCGGGACGGTGAATAAAGAATACCAAGTCGGCATCCTGTTCAATAGCGCCCGATTCGCGCAAGTCGCTCAATTGAGGCCGCTTATTACCACCACGGGTTTCTACCGAACGATTTAATTGCGAAAGGGCTATAATCGGTACATTTAATTCTTTTGCGATGGCTTTCAAAGAGCGAGAAATAGCCGACACCTCTTGCTCGCGCAAGCCGCGCAAGTCGGGCGGCCCGGTCATCAACTGCAGGTAGTCGATGATAATAACTTTGATGTCGTGAGCTTTTACTAAACGTCGCGCCTTCGAGCGGAATTCAAAAATTGATAAGGCAGGGGTGTCGTCAATGTAGAGCGGTGCATTGATTAAATGGCGGACTTTAGTTTCTAATTGCTTCCACTCGTGGTCGGCCAATCGCTGTCCGCCGCGGATTTTTTCGGAAGCAATGCCGGTTTCAGCAGTAATTAAACGTTTAACCAAGTGCGGCGATGACATTTCGAGAGAGAAGAAAGCTGTGGGAGCATTATGGTCCACAGCCATATTCCGCGCCATAGAGAGTACAAAGGCGGTTTTACCCATAGAAGGCCGTGCGGCCACAATAAGCAAGTCGGAAGGTTGGAAGCCTAAGGTGATTTTATCTAATTCGATGAAGCCGGAAGCCGTACCGCTTAAGCCGTCTGTACGTTGTTGGGCTGTTTCTATTTCTTTGATGGCATCGGCAACAATATTGCCCACATGACGGGTTTCGCTACGAATATTTTTTTCGCCCAAATCAAATATCTTTTGTTGGGCTGTGTCCAATAATTCGCCAACATTAATGTTGTCATCAAAAGAGTCGCGTTGGATTTCGGAACTGATGCCGATAAGCGCCCGTTGAATATATTTTTCGGCAATAACCTTGGCGTGGTATTCGATATGCGCTGCCGAACCAACCCGCAAGGTAAGTTGAGCCAGGTAGTAGGGGCCTCCAACCTCTTCTAAGATTCCTTTTCGCTTTAACTCTTCGGCAACAGTGTAAATGTCGATAGGCTGATGCTGTAATGATAATTCCTGTATGGAGCGGTATATTTTTTGGTGGCTTTCTTTATAGAAACTTTCGGGCTTTAGTAGGTCCTGTATATTGATGATGGCATCTTTTTCCAGCATTACTGCGCCCAACACAGCCTCCTCCAAGTCCACAGCCTGAGGCGGTTTTTTCCCTAACTCCAAGCCTGCGAGATGGATATTGGTATCTTTTTTCTTATTATATGAGGTATCTGTTTTTGCCATTGCGATGTTTTTCTCATAACAAAGATAGAAATTTTTAAAAAACCGTAATGAACAATGGCCTATTTTGTTTATAAACTAAGCTAAATAGCTAATAAATAAATGTTTGAATATTTGTCAAATTGTTAATAACCTGTTGGTAATTTGTTGGCGGGTTATTGAAGGGTAGAAAAGCACGAAGGCGCGAAAGGCAAAAAAACACCGCAAGTTTATTTTTGCACCATTGGTTTAATTTCAAATGTCTGATATTAAATATTTTAACATAAATCATAAACATAGCAACATAAACTAAAAGTTTAATATTATGAATTTAAGTGTAATTTTGCGATAGAATTTAACTATGAGTACGTATGATAGAAAGCATCGGATACTAAAAAATGACAACAAACGAAAATATAACACAGTATATCGCCGAAATCAATAGGATTTACAAGGCGGGTAATGCTACCGAGCATAGCTATCGACCGGCTTTAAAATCTTTATTGGAAAAAATAACCATTGGTTTAATGGTTATCAATGAGCCTAAACGAATTGCTTGCGGCGCTCCCGATTACATCGTTACTCGAAAAGAAATCCCGATTGGCTACATTGAAGCAAAAGATATTGACACCGATTTGAACAGCAAAACGAACAAAGCGCAGTTTGACCGCTACAAACAATCGCTCGACAATTTGATAATTACCGATTATCTCACCTTCCAATTATTCGACAGGGGCGAATTCGTTACTTCTGTTACAATAGCAAAAACAGGTAAGAATGGTGTTGTGGCCGACAAAACGCAATTTGAAGCCTTTGTAGCATTAATTGTTTCTTTTGCAGGTTATGAGGTTTTAGGCATACAAACCTCTGTGCAGTTGTCGAAAATAATGGCTGCCAAGGCGCGACTGATGGCTGGGGTAATAGAAGAAGTACTCTCTACGGGCAGCGAAGAGGGAACGCTATCGGAACAGATGGCGGCATTCAAGGAGGTACTCCTTCACGATATTATGCCCAAGGAATTTGCCGATGTTTATGCCCAAACTATCACCTACGGAATGTTCGCCGCCTGCCTTCACAACGATACGCCCAATACATTCAGCCGCGAGAAGGCAGCCAAACTGATTCCAAAAACCAATCCTTTTTTGCGCCAATTGTTCCAAAATATCGCAGGTTTTGACCTCGACGAGCGGATAAATTGGATTGTAGACGATTTAGTTGAGGCGTTTCGCGCCACCGACATAGGGGCTGTAATGAAAGAGTTTGGCAAACACAGCAGGAAGAACGACCCAATGATTCACTTCTATGAGGATTTTCTTTCGGCTTATGACCCGGCACTACGCAAAAGTCGTGGCGTATGGTACACGCCGCAGGCTGTGGTTAACTTCATTGTCCGCGCTGTGGACGAAATTCTGCAAACCGACTTTGGACTGCCTATGGGATTAGCCGACACCTCAAAAACTAAAGCCAAAGTAGCTAACCAAAAGAACAAAAAGCAAGAGGCCGATTTCTACGAAGTTGACGTACACAAAGTTCAGATATTAGACCCCGCCACCGGTACAGGAACATTTCTTGCCGAGGCTGTAAACCAAATTTACGAAAAATTTATGGGACAGCCGGGCTTATGGCAAAGTTATGTAGAAGAACATTTACTCCCACGCCTGAATGGTTTTGAATTGCTGATGGCATCTTATGCGATGGCACATTTGAAACTCGACTGGCTACTGACCGAAACCGGCTACAAATCTGTTAATAACCAACGCCTGCGTGTTTATCTGACAAACTCTCTCGAAGAATATTATAAGGAAACAGGTTCGCTTTTTTCTCAGTTTTTAGCAAGGGAAGCAAACGGAGCATCGCTAATTAAGCGCGACACGCCTGGAATGGTGGTTATGGGCAATCCGCCATATAGTGGTGAAAGTCAAAATGGCGGCAAATGGATGGACACATTGATGAATGACTACAAAAAAGAACCGTCGGGGATAAAATTACAAGAACGAAATTCAAAATGGATTAACGATGATTATGTGAAATTTATCCGATTAGGACAACATTTTATTGACAAAAACGGCGAAGGCATATTAGCGTTTATCAATAATCACAGTTTTTTGGATAATCCTACTTTTCGTGGAATGCGTTATAGCTTGTTGAAATCATTTGACAAAATTTATATTCTCGACCTGCACGGAAACACCAAAAAGAAAGAAACCGCACCAGACGGTGGCAAAGATGAAAATGTTTTTGATATTCAACAAGGCGTTTCTATAAATATTTTTGTAAAAACCGGGAAAAAGAAAAAAAACGAACTTGGTAAACTATTTCATTGCGATTTATACGGCAAACGAGAGGAAAAATACAGTTTCCTTTTGAATAGCAATTTACAATCAGTAGAATGGCAAAAGTTGGAACTAACAGCCCCGCAATATTTCTTTATTGCAAAAAATTTATCGCTGCAAGAAGAATATAATAAAGGATTTAGTGTGCAGGAATTATTTCCTGTAAATTCGGTGGGAGTGGGGACTTATGATGATACCAATTTAGTATCCTTTTCGCCATTTTTGTCAGATAATTACTTATACACATATAGACCTTTTGACACAAGATTCGTAAATTATGATTTAAAGAAAGTCAAACGTGCAAGATATTCCATTATGCGTAATCTACTTAATGGAAATAATTTTGGGCTCATAATAGGTAGGCAGGGACAAGTCGTTGGTAATATGTTATGGAATTTGGTTTTTGTTTCTTCACAAATGGTAGACCTTAACATATATTATCGTGGTGGTGGTAATGTTTTCCCTCTCTATCTTTACCCAGCCGACACTCAAACAAGCACAGACAAGGTTGTTCGCAGGCCAAATCTGAAACCGGAAATAGTTAAAGCAATATCCAAGAAAATTGGTTTGCAGTTCGAACCGGAGAAAAGCAAAGATAAAGGCAAATTTTCATCTGTAGATTTGTTAGATTACATCTACGCCATACTTCATTCGCCAAGTTATAGAGAAAAATACAAAGAATTTCTGAAAATAGATTTTCCACGAGTTCCCTACCCGGCAAACGCCGATGAATTTCGTCGCCTATCCGCACTCGGCTGCGAACTACGCCGTCTTCACCTGATGGAACATCCTGCTCTTACAGGAATGTCGGCAACGTATTTATTTTTGGGGAATGGAAATAATACCGTTGAACACCTTCGCTGGGCGCCCAACGCTGACGGCCAAACCGGCCGAGTATGTATCAACGACACACAGTATTTCGACAATGTTCCCTTAGTTGCGTGGAATTTCTACATCGGCGGTTACCAGCCCGCCCAAAAATGGCTCAAAGACCGGAAAGGACGAACCCTCAACTTCGAAGATGTACAGCATTACCAGAGGATAATTCGAGTGTTGAGTGAAACAGGGAAAATAATGAGGGAAGTCGATAATTGTTTAGGTTGACAAAGCTAGCCCGTGGATCCGCAAGCTCCACCCCGGGCTAATAATATGTTTCCCTTTCAGGGAAAAACACCTCGTACCCCGTACCGAGCACCCAGTGCCATTTACCTCGTACCCTTCACCTTTTCACCCTTTTCGTATCCGCTGTTCCCATTTCCAAGCCGAAGATAAGGTGTCTTCAATACTTTCTTTGGTTGTCCAGCCTAATACGGTATTGGCCCTGTGAGAGTCGGCCCATATCTGTTCAGTATCCCCTTCACGCCGTCCTACAATCTCGTATGGAAGCGCTACGCCGGTAACTTGCTGAAATATTCGAATGATTTCTAATACCGACAAGCCTTTTCCCGTGCCGATATTAAATACTTCCACCTTGTCGGCCGAAAGGTTGTTGAGCAAACGTTGGCAGGCAGTAACATGTGCCTTGGCCAAATCAACCACGCTGATGTAGTCGCGTATGCAAGTACCGTCGGGCGTATTATAGTCATTGCCGAACACTTGTAGTTTTTTGCGGAGCCCAATGGCTGTTTGTGTGATGAAGGGTACTAAATTTTGCGGGACACCTAATGGCAGTTCCCCTATTTCAGCGCTGGAATGAGCGCCAATGGGATTAAAATAACGAAGTAAAATACTTTTTACAGGCGCGCCGGAGTGAGCCGTGTCGCATATAATTTCTTCACATATCTGTTTGGTATTGCCATAAGGCGACACAGCCGGTTGTATAGGTGAATTTTCCATCACCGGTAACACACCGGGTTGGCCATATACCGTACAGGAAGAAGAAAAAACTATGTTGGGAACTTGCCGGGCAATCATTATATCCAGCAGGTTAAGTAAGGTTTGCAGGTTATTGCGGTAGTATAATAAGGGTTTTTGCACACTTTCGCCCACAGCCTTGCTGGCAGCAAAATGAATTACAGCCTTAATGCCGGAATGTTCTTCAAATACACGAAGTAAATCGTCGTAATTTAAACAATCAACTTGCGCGAACTGCGGCCGAATACCTGTAATGCGTGTAATACCATCAAGCACATCAATGGAGGAATTTGAGAGGTTGTCAACAATTACTACCTCAAAGCCCGCTTGCTGCAGTTCTACTGCGGTATGCGAACCTATGTACCCCGTCCCGCCGGTTACTAATATTTTTGTTTGCATATTATTCATTATTTATTATTCATTGTTCATTAACGTACCATTCATACACCCTCCTTATCCCTTCCTCCAGCGAAGTGGAATGCTTCCATCCCAAGGCATGGAGTTTGGATACATCTAACAGCTTGCGCGGCGTACCGTCGGGCTTAGTGGTATCGTTGATAATTGTCCCTTCAAAACCAACAATTTTTTTGACAAGCGCCGCCAATTCGCGTATTTCAATATCTCCGCCGCAGCCTATGTTTATAGGCTCTTCGCCGTTATATTGCTGCATCAAAAATATACAGGCATCGGCTAAGTCGTCAACATACAAAAATTCCCTTCGCGGCGTTCCGCTTCCCCAGATTACCACCTCCAGCGCCTTGGCTTGTTTGGCCTCATGAAACTTACGGATAAGCGCAGGTAATACATGCGAATTTTGAAGATCGAAGTTATCATTAATACCATAGAGGTTTGTAGGCATAGCCGAAATAAAATTACAGCCATACTCGCGGCGATAAAATTTGCATAATTCAACTCCTGCAATTTTGGCTATAGCGTAAGCCTCATTGGTGGTTTCCAATTCTCCGCTCAGCAAGTACGCTTCCTTGATGGGCTGTGGCGCCATCTTCGGATAAATACAGGAACTACCCAAAAATAACAATTTTTCGACATTATTTTGACGTGCCGCCTCAATGACGTTACATTCAATCATCAAATTGCTGTAGATAAACTGTGCGGGATAAGTGTTGTTGGCATGAATGCCGCCTACCTTCGCTGCTGCGAGAAATACATAGTCGGGTTGTTCTTTGACAAAAAAATCGTTTACAGCCTGCTGATTGATTAAATCAAGTTCCTCAATGCTTTTAGATACGATATTGGTAAATCCTTTGGTTTGTAAATTACGAATAATGGCCGAACCCACCATACCGCTGCCGCCGGCCACATATATTTTATCGGTCTTGTTCATCTCTTAATATCTTATCCTTGAATTTTTAACCTTTTCAACATATTCGTAATCGAAGCGCACCATACGTTTTACTAATTCGGCAAAGGGTGTTTGCGTGGGATTCCAATTCAATGTTTTTTTTGCTTTTGCAGGGTTGCCCAGCAGTTGTTCTACCTCGGTGGGACGGAAATAATTCGGGTCAACTTCTACCAATACCTTACCTGTTTTTTGGCAGATGCCTTTTTCATCAACGCCTGCACCTTGCCAATCGAGTGCTATGCCTGCTTCTTTGAAGGCTAAGGTACAAAATTCACGCACGGTGTGCATTTCACCGGTAGCAATCACAAAGTCTTCAGGCGTGTAGTGCTGCAACATGAGCCACATGCACTCTACATAATCTTTTGCATAGCCCCAGTCGCGTTGAGCGTTGAGGTTGCCTAAATACAATTTCTTCTGATAGCCGCGGGCTATACGCGCTGCAGCTAAGGTTATTTTTCGGCTCACAAAGGTTTCGCCGCGGCGTTCGCTTTCGTGGTTGAACAAAATACCATTTACGGCAAACATTCTGTATGCTTCGCGATAATTTTTCGTAATCCAAAAGGCGTAGAGTTTGGCTACGCCATAAGGCGAGCGCGGATAGAAAGGCGTGGTTTCAGTTTGCGGAACCTCCTGTGCCAATCCGTAGAGTTCGGAGGAGGAGGCCTGATAAATTTTGGTAGTTTTTTCCAAGCCGCAGATACGAATGGCTTCTAAAAGCCGCAGGGTGCCTATGCCATCGGTATCAGCGGTATATTCGGGCACTTCAAAGGAAACTTTTACGTGCGATTGGGCTGCTAAGTTATAGACTTCATCTGGCTTGATTGTTTGTATCAGGCGAATCAGGTTCGATGAGTCGGTCATGTCGCCGTAATGTAATTGCAGTTTGCGATTTTTGCGCATATCTTCAATCAAATCGTCGATATAAAGATGTTCTATTTTCTGGGTATTGAAAGTCGAACTGCGGCGAATAATACCATGGACTTTATAGCCTTTTTCGAGCAAAAATTCAGCTAAGTAAGATCCGTCTTGTCCGTTGATACCGGTGATAAGCGCTGTTTTCATATTATTTTCCTTTAAAGTAAGCGATGGTTTTTTTCAAACCTTCCTCAAGTTGAATTTTCGCTTCCCAACCGTTAAGCATTTCTTTGGCTAAACCAATATCCGGTTGCCGTTGTTTGGGGTCATCGGAGGGAAGCGGCAGGGAAGTGATTTTAGATGTTGAGTTGGTTAACTGAATAATTTTTTCAGCCAATTCAAGCATGGTAAACTCATTTGGATTCCCAATATTCATAGGCCCTATAAATGTTTTAGGCGTATTCATCATTCGTATCATTCCCTCAACCAGGTCATCGACATATTGGAAACTGCGGGTTTGAGTACCGTCGCCATATATGGTGATGTCTTTATTTTGCAATGCCTGAATGATAAAATTAGATACTACACGTCCATCCTGTGGGTGCATGCGCGGCCCGTAAGTATTAAAAATACGGATAATTTTAATATCAACCTTGTTTTGACGATGGTAATCCATGAACAAGGTTTCGGCACAGCGTTTTCCCTCATCGTAGCAAGAGCGGATGCCAATAGGATTTACATTGCCCCAATAACTTTCTAGTTGCGGATGTACAGTAGGATCACCGTAAACCTCGCTAGTGGAGGCTTGTAGGATGGTAGCCCTTGTGCGTTTAGCTAAACCCAACATATTGATGGCGCCCATAACCGAAGTTTTAATGGTTTTGATGGCGTTGTATTGGTAATGTATCGGGGATGCAGGGCAGGCCAAATTATAGATTTCATCTACTTCCGCCATAAAGGGATTGATAACATCATGGCGTTCCAATTCGAAGCGGGGATTGTTGAAGAGGTGTGCAATATTGTCTCGGCTGCCGGTGAAGTAGTTATCGAGGCAGATAACCTCATTATTTTCGCTGAGCAGCCTTTCGCATAAGTGCGAGCCTATAAATCCTGCTCCTCCGGTAACTAAAATGCGTTTCATCTTTTTGATTATTTGTTGATTTGCTTATTTGGTTATTTGATATGCGATTATTCAGTTGTTATACTATGGTTATTCATTGTTCATTATTCACTGTTCATTGCACTCCAAGTCCATAATAAGCAAACCCTTTCTTTCTCAGTTCTGCAGGGTCGTAGATATTACGCCCGTCGAAGATTGCCGGTGTTTTCATTTTGCTGTGTATTTTTGTCCAGTCGGGTAATCTGAACTCCTTCCATTCGGTGACTAAGAGGATGGCATCGGCGGCATCGGCAGCAGCATAAATATTTTCGCAGAAGTTGATTTTGTTGCCCAAAACCCGTTGCGCTTCATGCATGGCCACCGGATCATAAGCATAGATACTACAACCTGCCGACAACAATTTTTCGCTGAGCGCTAATGAGGGTGCTTCGCGCATATCGTCAGTCTGAGGCTTGAACGATAATCCCCACATCGCAACGTGTTTACCTTGCAACTCGCCGTTGAAATGTTTGTAGAGCTTGCGGTATAGTACAGTCTTTTGGTCTTCGTTCACTTCTTCCACCGCTTGCAGTACACGCATATCGTAATTATGCTCGGTAGCTGTTTGGATGAGGGCTTTCACATCTTTTGGAAAACATGAGCCGCCGTAGCCGCAACCGGGGTATAGGAATTTGGAGCCTATGCGCGGGTCGCTGCCTATGCCTTTGCGTACTTCGTGTACGTTAGCGCCAAGCCGCTCACAAAGGTTAGCGATATCGTTCATAAAACTGATGCGTGTAGCTAACATAGCATTGGCAGCGTATTTGGTCATTTCGGCTGAGGCAATATCCATAAAAATTATCGGATGCCCATTCAGCGTGAAAGGCTTATAAAGCAGTTCCATAATGTTGCGTGCCTTGTTGCTGTCTACGCCAACCACAATACGGTCGGGTCTCATAAAGTCATCGATAGCTGCTCCTTCCTTAAGAAATTCGGGATTGGAAGCGATATCGAAAGGAATATCAACGCCTCTTTTGTTAAGTTCTTCTTGTATGGCAGTACGTACTTTTTCGGCAGTGCCTACCGGAACGGTGCTTTTGGTTACAAACAATATATAATCTTGCATCAGCCTTCCCACAGTGTGGGCTACTTCGAGTACATACTGAAGGTCGGCGCTGCCGTTTTCGTCGGGAGGCGTGCCAACAGCGCTGAATATAACGTCGGTGTCGTTAATGCAAACACTCATGTCGGTGTAGAAATGCAATCTTCCGGCTTTTACATTCTTATGAACCAAGGTGTCCAAATCAGGTTCGTAGATAGGAATAATTCCCTGATTAAGGTTGTCAATTTTTTGTTTATCGACATCAATACAACTTACATTAACGCCCATTTCTGCAAAACAAGTACCGGTTACCAATCCAACATATCCGGTGCCAACTATAGATATTTTCATAATAAATGTTTTTATTTTATCGATTTGTGTACATTTGTTCATAATATTTTTGATAATCGCCCGAAGTTACATTGTCCATCCAGACTTGGTTATCGAGATACCACCGGATGGTTTTTTCGATGCCTTCTTCGAATTGCAGCGATGGCAACCAACCCAATTCTTTATGCAATTTAGTAGAGTCGATAGCATAGCGCAGGTCGTGTCCGGCACGGTCGGTAACGTAGGTAATCAGTTTTTCCGACTCACCTTCGGGTCGGCCAAGCAAGCGGTCGGTAACCTTTATCATTACACGGATAAGGTCTATGTTTTTCCACTCATTGAAGCCGCCGATGTTATAAGTATCGCCGACTTTTCCTTTATGAAAGATGAGGTCTATGGCGCGGGCATGGTCTTCCACATAGAGCCAATCGCGCACGTTCTCACCTTTGCCATATACCGGCAGCGGCTTGTTATGACGGATATTATTGATGAATAAAGGAATTAATTTTTCCGGAAATTGGTAGGGGCCGTAGTTATTGGAACAATTGCTGATAACAACAGGCAGTTTGTAGGTGTTATGAAAGGCTCGTACAAAATGGTCGGAACCGGCCTTGGAGGCCGAATAGGGCGACTTAGGATCATAAGGCGTAGTTTCAAAAAAGAAGCCGCCATGGTCTAAGGAACCATACACCTCGTCGGTCGATACATGGTAAAACAGCTTACCGTTCATGTCGTTCTTCCAATATTCCTTGGCTGCCTGCAAGAGAGTGAGCGTACCTATTACGTTAGTTTTAGCAAAAACAAAGGGATCGGTAATCGAGCGGTCAACATGCGATTCGGCAGCTAAATGAATAACCCCTGTAATCTGATATTCGGCAAACACTTGCTGCATCTTTTCATAATTACAGATATCGGCTTTCACGAAGCGATAATTCGCCTTGCCTTCCACTTCTTTCAAATTGGCTAAATTCCCGGCGTAAGTAAGATTGTCGAGGTTGACAATTGTGTAATCGGGGTATTTGTTGACTAAGAGGCGTACAAGGTGAGAGCCGATAAATCCGGCCCCGCCGGTTACTAAGATGTTTCGCATATTTCTATTGTTTAACTGTTTATTTGTTTAATTGTTTAATTGTTGTGAAGCGATTTATGAATTATGAATGATGAGTTATGATTGTTTTTTGTTCGATAGTAATTCTGTAGATGTTCATTTGTTCATACTGTCTCATATCTCATATCTCATATCCTGATACCTTTCACCCTTTATCCTTTTACCTTTCTGCGTCTTTTAACAGCGGCGCTGTTTTGTCTTTGTCCGACAATATTATTTGCGCGGCAGGAATTTTCCAGTCGATACCGATGTCCGGGTCATTGTACAGGATGCTTCGTTCGGCTTGTGGGGCATAAATATTATCCACTTTATAAGTGAACACTGCTTCGGGGCTCAGTACTAAGAAGCCGTGCGCCATTCCTTGCGGAATAAAGAGTTGGCGTTTATTATCAGCGCTGAGTTCCACCGCCACATATTGTCCGAAGGTGGGCGAGTCTTTACGGATATCTACTGCCACGTCTAACACGGCGCCGAGAACAGCGCGTACTAACTTGCTTTGGGCAAAGGGCGGCAGTTGGTAGTGCAGTCCGCGCAGCACTCCGAATGTAGATTTGGATTCGTTGTCTTGAATAAAATTTATTTTTCCGATATGCGCTTCAAATTCCGATTGTTTGTAAGACTCCATAAAATATCCGCGGACATCGTTATGCACCTTGGGTTCTATGAGCCAAACGCCTTTAAGCTTTGTTTCGGTGAAAGTCATAATAGT
>JAIRUB010000233.1 GCA_031254635.1 Prevotellaceae bacterium
AAAGCAAAAGTTGCGTTAGAAAAGAAGATTATGCGACTATGCTTAATTGAAAGTTGAAAATGAATTTGAAATTTTGCAATGTGCTATTACCCTTTACCTTGTACATTTTCACCCTTCACCAAAAATCGCTTTACGATCTTTCTTAAAAATTTTGCTAATCCAAAAAATAGTGTTAAATTTGTCTTGGGAAAAAACGTTAGAGATTATATGATATGTTTAGCGTATAAATGTGGTACACGCAGGCTAATGAATGTATTATTAATTGTATGTGATATTATATCCCGGCTTTCTTCGTTTAGCTTACGGGTTACGAGTTATTCAGTTATTCCATTATTTCCATAACTCCCAAACACCCAGCATTTTACCCCTCCCCCCACCCCCCAAGCTGATCATTATCAACAGGATACAAGTGTTTAACCATTTGGCAGTTTGGGAAGAATGACTTTGAGTATTTTGCCGTTGCTGCAGTTTCCCTTCCCGGCAACGGCAGGTAATGATGAATTTATGTAGTCTATTTTAAAGGGAATATTAAACAAAAATTTACGTATGAAAAAATTTTTTTTAATAATTGCATTTTACATTATAGCTATAACAGCTAATGCGCAAGCAAAAACAGTATCTAATCATTCTCTAACGATTTATACAATTGGGGCAAGCTACAATTACGAGCAGACCTTAGGCGGAAAAATAACTATTATCGCTCATGCAGGTTTACTCATGTCACACATGGTATGGACACCGGGTGGCTTTGAATATGCTATTCAACCAGGGCTTGGTTTGGAATCTCGCTTCTATTTATAACATAGGAAAAAGGCACAACAGGTGGTGGTTCTACTGGAGAGGCATTCGATTTACAAAATAACCCTCACGGCAATACTTTTGGTAGCTCTTTTTACAGGGCTGCCAAAGAATGCCCTTGCCCAAAAACAGGAAAGCATGGAGGGGGAATTTGGGATTTATTATAATGTTTATGATGGCTATTATACCACTTCTGATGGCGAAAAACATAAAGAACGCCTCTGTGAAGGGCGTGCATGGTACTTACAATTTATATATACTTGGTGGTTGAATAAATACATAGGTTGCTCTGCCGGCGGAATGTTCATCAAAGGCTCTAAAATTAGTAGTAGTTGGACTGATGGGGATAAGTACTATTCTTTTGACGATTCTCCATTTCATATAAACGCTGTTGGTGAATTTAGGGTTGCCCTACCCCTTGTGTGGAAATTTGGTTTAACGCTGAATGTCCGCCTTATGTTTTCTCCTATACCCATTGATGTTATTTCATATAGCGTATATCAAGGGATGGGAAAAATAAATCATACAACAGAGGATTTTCCATACGCTACACGGCATAAGATTTCCGACAAATCCCATTACCTTTTTACACGATTCAATTTGGGCGGCATCGTTAATGCAGGGCTTTATTTTGATATTCGAGGAAAAGACAGAGGAGCTCGAATTACATTAGGCTATGGAATAGGTTCGTATGATATATATAATAGTGTTAGGCTTGCCAAAACAGACGGGCATAGTTTGGCGGAACACATACCCTCAAGCCGCCGCCGTTACATCCATAATGTCTTTATATGCCTTACCGTTTTTTAATTTTTTTCTAACTTCATTGAAATAAAATAAATTGCTTCACGCTTCACCCCACTTAACATAAATGAACAATTAATAATTAACAATGAACAACTTTCTCCAATCTTTTCTTAGTGATATCTAACCCTCTGAATCATTGCTCATAGTTCATTGTTTATTATTCATTGTAAAATATTCCTTACCTTTGTTTAATTATAAGTCATCACAATGCCTTACAACGAACAGACAATAAGAGATTTATTTTATCTTTGGGTACAGGCGCCTGCAGAAAATATAACTGCCTTGAAAGCCGCAGGCTCTAACCGATGCTATTTCCGCATATCCGGAGGAGGAAAACAAGCTGTGGCTACTTATGGCGCTAACCAACTTGAAAACATAGCATTCTTTGCCATCGGGCGATATGCTCGCCAACAAGGAGTTAAGGTTCCGACCATTTATGTGGTTGCCGACGACGAGCTACATTACCTGCAAGAAGATGTGGGCGATATTTCCCTATTTGAATTACTCGCTACTCAGGACAACAATCTACTGCTGAAAAAAACATTAGATGCGCTGGCCTTTATGCAGGTAAAAGGACTGCAAGGCTTCGGCTATACGCAGTGTTACCCTGTCGAAAGTTTTGATAGGCAATCCATATTCTGGGACCTCAACTATTTTAAATACGATTTTTTAAAACTTATAAGGATTGATATTGACGAGGCCCGCTTGGAAAAAGATTTTAACCGCTTGGCCGATTATTTGCTGACTGCCGATGCTTCGTTTTTTATGTATCGCGATTTCCAAAGCCGCAATGTAATGGTTCACGACAACGAACCTTACTTTATAGATTTTCAAGGAGGCCGGCGTGGCCCCTTAGCTTACGACCTTGCCTCTTTTCTGTTTCAGGTACGCGCTAATTTTAGCGAACAAACCAGAGAGGCATTGTTACAACACTATTTAGATGCACTTGAAAAACTAACCACAGTAAACAGGCCGATATTCATTGAACAATTGTATGCCTTTGCTTTCTTTAAAGGCTTACAAAACCTCGGCACCTACGGCTATCGCGGCTTATTCGAACAAAAAGAGCTATTCGCACAAAGCATCCCGCAGGCTATAGCCAACCTATGTTCTTTAATTGATAGCGGTAAGTTAAACCACCTTTCTACCAATTATCTCTTTGAGGTGGTACAAGGTACAAGGTACAAGGTACAAGGTGAAAAGGTACAGGGTCACTCATCTTTTACCTTTCACCCTTCACCCTTCACCGTTACTATCACCAGTTTCTCCTACAAAAAAGGTTATCCGCACGACAGCAGAGGCAATGGTGGCGGCTTTGTGTTCGACTGCAGGGGTCTTAACAACCCCGGCCGCTTGCCAGAGTTTGCCAACCTCAACGGTAGCGACAAGGAGGTGATTGATTATTTAGAAAAAGAATCGCTTGCCAAAGAATTTTTACAATATATTTTTGCTGCCTTAGAGATTAGTATCTGTAATTATATAGAACGCGGCTTTACTAATTTGTCGGTGGCTTTCGGTTGTACCGGCGGACAACACCGCTCAGTGTATTGCGCTGAGCAAACGGCTAAATATTTAGTCGAAAAATACAAGGTAAAAGTACGTTTGGTACATCGCGAGCAGCGTATTAAGCAACTTCTCAATCCTAAGCCATGAAAGCCATGATTCTCGCCGCCGGATTAGGTACCCGCCTCGGGACGCTTACAGCCAATCGTCCAAAAGCCTTGGTAGAGCTTAACGGGACACCATTGCTGAGTTTGGTTGTTCAGCGTTTACAACGCTTTGGTTTCGATGAAATTATTATCAATGTACACCATTTTGCAGAGCAAATTATACAATACCTGCAAGCGCATAATAATTTCGGCCTGCAAATCAGCATTTCCGATGAGCAAGAAGCCTTGCTTGATACCGGCGGCGGTATTAAAAATGCTGAATGGTTCTTTAACGACGGACAACCTTTCTTGGTGCATAATGTGGATATTATCAGCAGCATTGATTTAAAGGCCTTATACCAACACCATCTTGATACGCAGGCTATGGCTACCTTGGCTTGCAAGGAACGTGTCTCGTCGCGCTATTTTTTATTCGATAAGCAGCAGCGGTTTTGTGGCTGGGAAAATAATCGAACGGGGGAACAAAAATCAGCCATTCCTATTTCATCGGACGAAGTACGGCGCATGGCATTCAGTGGTATTCACGTCATTCGACCAGAACTACTTCGGCAAATCCGGCAAACCGGCGCCTTTTCCATCATTGATACCTACCTGCAACTCGCAACAGCTAACCTCATCAACGGTTATGATGTCGGTGATACTGATGTTGTTGATGTAGGGAAACAGGAACAATTGAAGTCAATTACGAATTACAAATTACGAATGGATATGCAATGTGAGATTAAGCGATATGCGACAAAGAGTAATAATCGTCATTTCGACCGAAGCACACGGTAGTGTGAGAAGTGGAGAAATCTGCACCAATGAACAGATGTCTCGACTTTGCTCGACATGACGACAAATAACCAACTCAACAACTCATAACTCGTAAAATTGCTTCACAACAAATAACCAAATAAGCAAATCAATAAATAACCAAAATGAAAAACTACCTACTACTCGCCACTTGTTTGCTCCTCCCATTGATTAGCCACGCCCAATTATACACGCAGGAGGCAGAAGGAATATTTATGCTAACTCGCGAGGGCGCTGAACATTTTGCCGCCTTAGCGCTCAAATGCATTACGCAGGAATTTCCGAACAAAACCCAACACGTGCAAGTTGACCCCAATGATTTTCAACAACCGGCGGGCTATCATCCGGCGTTCTATGGCTGTTTCGACTGGCATTCGGCTGTACATGGACATTGGATGTTAGTCAAGCTATTGAAGGAATTTCCCGACATGGTTCAGGCTGCTGCTATCCGTGAAGTCCTTGGCCAACACCTTACTCACGATAGGATAGCTATTGAATTAGCTTACTTCGATCAAAAATACAATAAAAGTTTTGAACGGACTTACGGCTGGGCCTGGTTGTTAAAATTAGCCGAGGAACTTTACACTTGGAACAGTCCAAAAGGACAAAGTTGGTATGCCAATCTCCAGCCCTTAGCTGAACACATCGCCGGATTATATATGGACTTTCTGCCTAAGCAAAGTTTTCCGAACCGCACAGGCGTTCACCCTAGCACTGCTTTCGGACTTTCTTTTGCATGGGATTATGCGATAACATTGAACGACGAAGCCTTAAAAAATAGCATCGGTAGTAAAAGTATAGACTATTATGCCCAAGACAAAGACTGTCCGGCGCAATGGGAACCGGGCGGAACCGATTTCTTTTCGCCCTGCCTGCTGGAAGCCGAATTGATGGCAAAAATATTGCCCAACGAAATTTTCCAAGGCTGGTTAACTGCATTTTTACCGAGATTAAAAGACAGGCAACCTGCTATTTTATTTTCACCAGTAAGCGTAACCGACCGTTCTGACGGTCACTTAGTACATTTAGACGGATTAAACCTCAGCCGCGCCTGGTGTTTCCTGAACATTGCAGCAGCGATTAAAGATACTTCTTTGCGCCAAACATTGCTAGCTGCTGCAGAACAGCATTTAGCAAAAACCATTCCGCAAATTGCTGATGGGGACTACATGGGTGAACACTGGTTGGCCAGCTTCGCTGTGTATGCTTTATTTGCGGGGAGGTAACAATCTACCTTTTTGAATAATATTAATATGAATAATTTTTCATTCTAATAGTATATATGTCATTTTTTGGTACATGTGGTGTTAAATATAAATCATATATATCATGTCAAAAGCGAAACAATTGTATGTAAGGGAGAGTGTTGTAGCACTCAAGAAATTATTGTCAAACCGTAGTGTAACCATATCCAATCGTATCAGGATGTTAATATTAATTAGGAACAATGAAGGCGAGAGTTTGTCAAAGCAGGCAGGATGCTAACAACCAAAGGCATAAAACCTATTTGCAGCTCTCATCAGGAGTATAGTTCCACATGGTTGTTTGGAGCATTTTCTCCAATAAGCGGCGATAACTTTATGATGAAATTTCCCGTTTGCAATACAGAAAGATTAGAAATCAGTTCGTTTATTGATAACGCTGCCAATGAAATTAACAAAGACATCGTAATATCCACCTGTGCTTACAAATATATATTTTTTGATCTATTCTGGAATGAAATATAGATCACTTTTGTATAAAACAACAAGACGGACATCGTAACATATTATCTCTTTAAACAAAAACGGAATACAGGTAATGCTATACATGACTCTTATCGTTGCAATGCTGCTGCTGATATATAAAAAAGAGCGAACAATATCGGATACAAAACCGCTAAACGACGATTCGTAATGGAAATACGAGATTTAGCAATAGCGATAATCGTAGTACAGTGCCGTGGAAGCCCAAACCTATTATTCAAAAAAATTGATTAGTATATCAAACTTAATTTTACGCGCCTTGCATCCCCTTGCTTCACTTTTGCCTCCACCTCGTAATTCGTAATTGTTCTATCGCTTCACGAATTTCCTCACAAATTCCTTTAAAATGCCATCGAAGTTCGGCGTTCCGATTTCCTGTAATTCGTAGCCTATTTTTACGGTAGGCTGCTTGATTTTTACAATACGGGCTAAATCAATAGGCGTACCAATAACTACTGCGTCGCAAGGCGTATTGGCGATTGTTGCTTCCAAATCTTTGATTTGTTGCTCGCCGTAACCCATAGCCGGCAGTAAAACACCTATATTCGGATATGTATTAAATGTGTCGTTAAGTTTCCCAAGGGTGTAAGGCCTTGGGTCAACCAATTCGGCAGCTCCGAATTTTAAGGCGGCCACTGTTCCGGCTCCTATTTTCATTTCTCCGTGGGTTAAGGTTGGGCCGTCTTCTATAACCAATACTTTTTTGCCGGTAATCAATTCGGGTTTATCTACCGTTAGGTACGAAGCGGCGTCAACAATGGTAGCTTTGGGATTGATTGCAGCGATATTTTTACGCACGGTATTAATGTCGTCCAACGAAGCAGAGTCTATTTTATTGATACAAATTACGTCCGACATGCGCGCCACCACTTCTCCGGGATAATAAGAAACCTCAGCACCCGGGCGCAAGGGGTCAACAACGCCTACCATTAAATCGGGAACATAGAATGAGAAGTCGTTGTTTCCGCCGTCCCACAATACTATATCGCAGCCATCAGGGTCTTTTTCGGCTTCGCGCAAAATAGCTTCGTAATCCACACCGGCGTAAATCACATTCCGCTTAGTTACTACGTGAGGTTCGTATTCTTCCATTTCTTCAATCGTACACTCGTGTTTTTTCAAATCTTCTACGGTTGCGAAACGTTGTACTTTTTGTTTTACCAAGTCGCCATAAGGCATCGGGTGACGAACAGCTACTACCTTAAGCCCCATATCCACCAGAATTTCAATAATTCTTCGAGATGTTTGACTTTTGCCGCAGCCTGTACGGGTAGCGCCAACCGCAATCACCGGTTTAGTCGATTTAATCATGGTTTCTTTTGGGCCCAGCAGCCAGAAATCGGCACCGGCTGCATTTACTATCGCGCTGATGTTCATAACACGAGGATAGGGCAGGTCGCTATATGAAAACACACATACACTGACGTTCAAATCCTTTATAAGTTTCGAAAGTTCGCTTTCGGCATAAATAGGAATACCATTGGGGTATAAATCGCCAGCCAATGCTGTGGGATATTTCCGCCCGTCAATATCAGGAATTTGTGCGGCGGTAAAGGCTACTACATTATAGCTTTCGTTACCCCTGAAAAAGGTGTTAAAATTGTGAAAATCTCTTCCGGCAGCGCCGATAATAATTACATTTTTTTTCATAGTTATAATTTTAATATGTTATTATTTAGACAAAATTTATGCAAGAATATAATACAAAGATAACTAAAATATTGGAATATCAAACAGTATAGACCTAAAAAAATTTTCATTGAAAGGCTCGAAGCATACGAATTGTAATGGCAGGTTAGGGTAGGTCTCCGTGAATTTTTTGTATTTATTAGGCTTAATCATAGAATCATTAAATTTAGCTTCTATAGCAAAGGGTTCGGGTATGTCCGGCGCCACAAAGTCAACCTCATTACTATCGGCTGTACGCCAGAAACGTATTTCCTCAGGCATATATTTATCTGCCAATAACCGGAAACAACTATTTTTCCACAACTCCCCTTTATCTATCCGCATCGGGACCGGTTGAAAGTTATGTAGCAAGCAGTTCCGCATACCTGTATCCATGAAATAAGATTTTGGCATTTTGGTTAATTCTTTCCTTAGGTTTTGGTAAAAGGGTTTTACCAATGTTATGTGAAAACATTTTTGCAATACATGAAGATAATGCACTACTGTTTTATGTTTAATACACAAAATATTAGATAGTTCTGTCTAAAATGGTTTTATTTTCTAAATTTAGAAAAACTGTTGGCTGATTGGCTTTTTTTATGTTACTTCCCAATTGTCGTAATAAAGTTGATTTACCGGTCTGACGGGCGCCGGTAAGCAGGGTGCATTCTTTCTTTGAAAGATGTTTTTCAATAAAAGCGTATATATTTCGTTGCATAATCATTACATTTTACGCTTAGAATCGAAGTAAAGATATAGTATTATTTTCGAAAACACAAATTTCAGGGGTAAAATTATCCGATAATTTAGACTATAAAAAAAGGAGGGGTGAAATTATAAGTTATAAAAAGTTTAATACCCTATTCAAAGAACAAATATGCCAACACAATAGCTGCAATTACCCCTGCCAAATCGGCAACCAGTCCGGCGCCTATGGCATAGCGGGTGCGTTTAATACCTACCGAACCGAAGTATAAGGCTACGATGTAAAAAGTGGTATCGGCGGCACCTTGGAACATACAAGCTAAACGGCCCACAAGGCTATCGGCGCCATAATTTACCATAGCTTCAACCATCAATGCACGGGCGCCGCTGCCGCTGAGGGGCTTCATAAGTGCAGTAGGCAAAGCGCCCACAAAGTCGGTGTTGCCACCAAAAATTACAATGACCCAAGCGATGCCGTCAATCAAGTAATCCATAGCTCCAGAAGCGCGGAAAACCCCTATTCCCACTAACATAGCAACTAAGTA
>JAIRUB010000003.1 GCA_031254635.1 Prevotellaceae bacterium
TTGATTATATCAGGCCCTGTGGCCAAAGGAGACGATCAGCAATTCAATGAATTTAAGCCCTTCGTAGAAAGGGTTTACAACGCCCAGCGGAACCTTGTTACCCAACTGCTCAACGACGCGCGCAAACTCCTTGCCGATGGTAAAACCGATGAGGGAGGCAAGCTATTGCTCCGCGCTCACAAAGGCTTACCCAAATACAACCCCTTAATCAAATACCTAAGTGAAACCGGAAATAAACAATTACTGCTGAAGACAGAAAATTTTTATATGCAGGACAACAATAAACAAATGCATATAGTTACCGACGACCTCTTCTTCGTTATTGATGAAAAACAAAATTCCGTAGAGCTTACCGATAAAGGGATTGACCTCATTTCGCAAAGTGTGAGTGATAATAAATTTTTCGTATTGCCCGACATCGGAAGTGAAATTGCCGAAATCGAAAAAAGCAATTTAAAAGAGGAAGAAAAACTCACTCAAAAAGATACTATGTTATCCGATTATGCTTTGAAGTCTGAGCGAGTACACACTGTAAATCAGCTGCTTAAGGCTTATGCCATGTTTGAAAAAGACGTGGAATATGTGGTGATGGATAACAAGATTAAGATTGTGGACGAGCAAACCGGCCGTATTCTCGAAGGGCGCCGTTACTCCGATGGACTTCATCAAGCTATCGAAGCCAAGGAAAAAGTGAAGGTGGAAGCTGCTACCCAAACCTTTGCTACCATTACGCTTCAGAACTATTTTCGTATGTACCACAAACTGTCGGGTATGACCGGTACGGCTGAAACCGAAGCCGGTGAATTTTGGAAGATTTATAAATTAGATGTGGTGGTTATTCCTACCAACCGCCCAATAGTCCGTAAAGATAACAACGACCTTATTTATAAAACTAAACGTGAAAAATACAATGCGGTAATTGATGAAATTGTTAAACTTTCCAAGGCAGGCAGGCCTATGTTGGTGGGTACTACTTCGGTAGAAGTCTCGGAATTATTGAGCAGGATGTTGAAAATACGCGGCATCAAGCACAATGTGTTGAATGCAAAGCAACACGCCCGCGAAGCGGAAATTGTAGCCGAAGCCGGCCAACCCGGAAACGTAACCATTGCTACCAACATGGCTGGCCGTGGTACTGACATTAAACTCGGCCTCGGCGTACGCGAAGCCGGCGGTTTGGCCATTATCGGTACCGAGCGCCACGATAGCCGCCGCGTTGACCGTCAATTACGTGGGCGCGCAGGACGTCAGGGCGACCCAGGCTCCTCCAGTTTCTATGTGTCGCTCGAAGACGATTTGATGCGTTTGTTCGGCTCAGGCCGTATTTCTGCAATCGTTGACCGTATGGGTATGAAAGAGGGCGAAGTATTACAGCATTCTATGCTGTCGAAATCCATTGAGCGCGCCCAACGTAAAGTAGAAGAAAACAACTTCGGTATTCGTAAGCGTCTGCTTGAATATGACGACGTAATGAATTCGCAGCGTGAAGTGATTTACACCCGCCGCCGCAATGCACTTATCGGAGAACGCATAGATGTTGATGTGCAGAATATGATGAATGACTTCGGCGAGTCATTAGCGCAGCAGGAAGAAGGAAAAGATTTTGAAGAATTTAAATTCGATGTAATTCGCCAACTGTCCATACAACCGAATATCGATAAGAACGCTTACGGCGATACCTCAGCTGCTCAGCTTGCCGAACTCTTGGCGCAACAAATGGAACAGGAACACCGCCGGCGTACCGAAACTATGGCTAAACAGGCAATGCCGATTATTAAACAGGTATATGAAAAACAAGGCGCCACTTTTGAAAATATTGCCGTACCTGTCAGTGATGGACAAAAGATGCTCCAAGTGGTTGTTAACCTCAAAAAAGCTATTGACAACGAGGGTAAGGAAATAGCGCTTACGCTCAGTAAATCAATTACTTTGCTTATGATTGACGAGTATTGGAAAGAGCACCTCCGCGAGATGGACGATTTGAAACAATCGGTACAATCGGCCGTTTACGAACAAAAAGACCCGCTGTTGATTTACAAATTCGAGAGTTTTGGTTTGTTCCGCAGCATGCTCGACAAGGTGAACCACAACACCCTATCCTTCCTGTTGCGCGCACACATTCCGCTCCGCGACCCGCAGAATGTACAACAGGCCTCGCAGTCCTCGTACCGCCGTCCCGACCACAGCCGTATGCAAACCAGCCGTCCCGAATTGAACACTTCCGGCAGCGAGCCAAAAACACAGGCGCCGGTGCATGTGGAGAAGAAAGTGGGCCGCAACGACTCCTGCCCCTGCGGCAGCGGCAAGAAGTTCAAGAATTGCCACGGAGCCAATTGAGAATTGAAAGTTGAAAATTGAAAATGAATAATAAGTAGTTAGAAATAGTTAAAGGTAGTAAAACCCTTATTTTCACCTTATTGTTCCAAACAAAACAACCTTAGTAGTAGTGGTAATGCGGTGACTGAATTAATCATCTTTAAATTTGATATGTTTAGATTATGGAAGAAAAACGGCGTGAAATGCCGGCCGAGGCTATCTGCCGTAATTGCAATACTCAAACCATAGGGCGTCATTGTCATGTCTGTGGTCAAAATATTTCTGCAGGACAAGAGCAACCCATATTACAATTTACTGGTAACTTGTTGGAAAATGCCTTTGCACTTGACGGCAAAGTGTTGCTGACATTAAGGCGTCTACTTTTCAAACCCAGCTTCCTTTCCGCAGAGTACCGTCTTGGACGGATAGTCCGTTATGTACTTCCTGTCAAGTTATTTTGGATGTCGTCTCTGATATTTTTCGCGCTGCTTTTCGGCCAAGGTTTCAACGGCAATGAAAACGAATCGGGACAAAAAGGGGAAACACTTGAGCAAACAACTACTTCAACTGCCGGAAGCGCTACAATAACCGATGTGGAAAGTACTGCAACTCCGGTAAAGGAAGCTAAAAAACAAAGAGTGATAGTATTTAACTATGGAGGGGGAAACGAAAATAAATGTTTCATCCGAACAAATAAGTAATTACCTTAAGACTTATGCACCTTATGCCACTTTCCTTTTTATTCCGATATTTGCCCTTTTGTTACAACTTTTCTTTTGGCGCAAGAAATATTTTTACCTAAGCCACCTGACCTTTGCTGTGCATTTTCACGCTTTCTTGTGGATAATGTGTAGTTTGCTGTTAATTTTTGATATTTTGTTACCTAATTGGGAACTCCCTGAATGGTTAAATTTGCTTTTCTTTCTTCTGCCCGGCGTTTATCTTATGCTTGCCCTCTACCGTTTTTACCGGCCCAAACGAAAATGGACGGCAATATGGAAAGCTGTAGTTGTTACCTTGCTCTATGCTATACTTATTATTGCATTTTTGGCTGGAGTAATATTATTGGTGGCAAAAATAATGGGAATTGAAGGGTGACAAGAAAAATGGTTAAAAAACCAAATAAAATCATTTACCGTATAGCGGTTGCTTTAGGCTCGTTCTTGCACCGCAAGAAGTATGCGCTTAAAGTACATAAAAGCGATGAATTTACTGCTCTTAAAGCACCATACATAGTCTTAGTCAACCATATAAGCAACATTGATTTTACGGTGGTGGCCTGTGCCTTGTCGCCTGTCATACCGAATTTTGTGGTAGCTACATTTTTCTTTCGTAGTCGTTTTTTAAAGAACATACTTCACTTTATGGGCTGCGTTCCCAAGGAACAATTTCAACCCGACACAAAGGCAATAAAAGATATTTTCAGCATCATACAGCGTGGCGACGTAGTAGTACTATACCCCGCAGGTCAAAGCAGCTTCGACGGCGAAGCCACCTACATGGATGCAAGCATTGCCCGATTGTTAAAAAAAATGAAAGTGCCTGTGGCAACAGTACATATAAGCGGAGCATTCATAGCCTGCCCGAAATGGAATATGGGCTTACGTAAATCGCGTATTGAAGCAACTGCTGATATACTCTTCAGTCCGGATGAATTGGAGACACTAAGCCACGAAGATATTTATCAAAAAGTAAAAACTGCGCTATATTTCGACGACTACGAATGGCAACGCAAAGCTATGGTAAAGGCCTCAAAGCCGCATAGCGCAAAAGGATTAGAACAAGTGTTGTATATCTGTCCCCAATGCCAAACCGAATTTAATATGCACACGCAGTGCAACCGTTTATGGTGCGACTCTTGCGGCAATGCTGCGCTTATGAATGAG